>JBAXWB010000038.1 GCA_037128595.1 bacterium | reverse complement strand
CATTGAAAAGCGTCTCGTAAAAGCCATGGTATTGCGTGAGCATCGCGCGATACGCAGCACCGCTCGCAGGCTGATAAAGCTCGCAGCGGGTGATCCAGTGCTTGGCGCCATGGCAGCCTTCCAGGATCGAACCCGCATAGTGCGAATGCATCAGGTTTGCACCGGCGCTGTAGCGGTTCTGGGGACAGGTATCGGTCTCCGCAAGGATGGTGACGTCCGAATCCAGGCCGGCAATCTGCGCCGCGCCGGCGTACATACGGATGGCGAAGGTGCGCATTTCAGGGCTCAGATAGCGGGCGTTATGGATGCGGACAACCCGGGGATTCCCTTTTCCGGCGAGGACGCGCGAAATGGGGCCGGCATGACGGATGTCGAGCTGACAGGTGCAGAAACTGCCGGGGATGGCGGGATCGGTTCCATCGATCGCCTCCCGCATGATACTGGCGACGCGCATCAGGGAATCGAGCAGGAGTTTGTCATATTCATGCGCGGCTGCGGAATCCGTACGGAGCGTGTCCAGCAATGTTTCGCGGATGAAGGTCCGCCCCAGACGACGGCCGATTTCAGCAAGATGGAGCGGGCAATAGCAGCCGTCCCGGCTGTTAAGAAGCCGGAAGTCATCGTCGATCATGAAAAAGGCCGGCTTCAGCGCGGCGAGATGCTGGAAAGCGACGCGGATATAGTTCTGAAACAAGGGATCCAACGGGCACATCTGGTAGGCAAGGCTGCCGTCGGGTCGGATGATTTTCTCAAAGGGCGCAGGTTCGTCGGGAATCCAGCCATGTCCGATGGTGGCCTGGGCAAGAATGCCAACCCGGGATTTGTCACCCTTGAAACCGTTGCGAAAGGCCGTGAAACGATCGCCGAGGATCTTCGCCTTGTCCACTGGGGGATCGCCTTCGGGGACTAGGGTGAGCATGCAGGCAATATCAGTGCAGACACCAGTATTGAGAAGGATCTCCGCATCAGCGGCGAGTTCGACCTCGCGACCGGGAATAAGCGGCATCACATGGAACGTTTTTAGTTTACGCATAAGAGAACATCCTTATTACTTTGTTGAGGATCTTACATTTGCCTCGAAATCCCGAAGTTCGATCACTGCGCCCTTCGCTAACCGCGACTGTTCCGCGGCGAAGGCGAGCAGGTGACTGTCGAGTGACATCTCCACGGAAGTCAGCATCGGGGCCGAGCCATTGGAGCGGATAGCGTCCACGAAGCCTTCCATGATCAACCGGTCCCCTCCCCCATGTGTCCCAACCGTGCCCGCCGGCTTGATCCGTTCCTCGCGTAGAGGTTCGAACTGATAGGCCATAACCGTATCCCCGGAGGTATCATAGCCGATTTCGCCATTGGTCAGGCTGATCTTGGTGATCCGCCGCTCCACCGCATTATGGCCCACCATGTTGAATGACACCGTCAGTCCACCCTCGAATTCCACATTGACCGCCTGATGATCCACCACATCGTTACCGCACCGGTAGACGCAACGGCCGAACCGGTTGGTCTTCAGCAACTCCATAAGTTCATCCTTACTCTTCACCACCCCCATCTGCCGGATATAGGCCTGGTCCGTATCGTCATTGAAATAGAGTTTGAGGACATTGTAAGGACACCTGGCCGCCGCCGGACAACCCTGAAGACAATATTCAGGTGCACCCTGCGGGGCATTCTCGGGCTTGAACCAAGTCAGGGAGCCGAACGACGAGACCCGCACGGGCCGCCGCCCCGCCAGATAGCACATGACGTCCATATCATGGCAGCATTTGGCCAGGATCATGGGCGTCAGGCGACTGGAGTTGAAAAAGCCGCGGACAAAGGAATGGGCGTGATGGTGATAGGAGAGGTTCTCACTCAACTGCATGGCAATGACTTCCCCATACCGGTCGGAGTCGATCAACTCCTTCATCGTGGCATAGGGCGTCATATAGCGCATCTGATGACACACGGCAAAGACACGGTCGGACTTCTTCGCTGCATCCGTAATCGCCACCACTTCCGCCGCAGACCGTCCAAGCGGTTTTTCGACCAGCACATGATAGCCCTTGTTGATCGCCTGAACCACCGGCTCAAGCCGCTGATCCTCAACCGTGGCCACGATCACCGCCTCAAGATCCAATCCTTGGGCGGCAAAGAGATCTCCGGCGTTCTGGAAACGCGCTGACTCCGGAATGCCATGCTCCTGAGAAAAAGCTTTCCGCCGCGCCTCATCCGGCTCTGCCACAGCGACAAATACGGCCCGATGGGGCATCTGCTTGGCATAAGCCCCGAAAATCCCCCGTCCGCGGTTTCCCGCCCCAATCAACGCCATGCGTACAGGTTTTGACATTTGAACCAGCCTTTTTCCAAGTATTCACTTCAACAATGATCAATAAATTTGTCTCACGCGAAGCCGCGAAGACACGAAGTTAAGGGTTTATACCCTACTCCCCTTTCGCGCTTTCGCGTGAAATACTTTTTCTTTCACCAGAACTAATCGACTCGAGCCACGCGCGGCCGATCCAACCTTGTGGCTGGGCGGGGCAGGTCAACTTATGAAAGTTGCCGCCGGTACCATGGACTCGCAATTCAAAGGTGTTTTGACCAGACCGAATACCCTTTAACGTCCACTTCCATGGGGCCCAGGCGCGCCGGCCAAGATTCCGCCCATTGAGATACAGATCGGCGCTGTCCACAATCCCCTCAAATTCAATGCCCCAGTCAGACGCCACTTCCTGTGCCGTGAACTCATGCGTCCACTCATAGGCTCCGCTACCCATGTAGTGAGGTAATCCAGCCTTCTGCCAACCCTGACGCGAATCGCGAGACACAGCAGGCGAAAGCCGGGCTTTCTCCCTGATCCGATCAACATTGAACTCCCCTTCCAGATACAACTGGGCCAGAAGACCCTCCATGGCACTACGAACGCTGAAGCGCAGTTCGATAGAATTATTACCCTGCTTGAGCCCACCGAGCAGGAGGCGGAGCGGCGTGGTCGTCTCCAGAGGGAAGTGACGCGTTCCACCCAATTGACACCCGTTAACCTCGATCTTGAACGCTCCACGAGCGCATCGGGGGTCACAAACCAAAAGTGGCACAGGAATCACCCCCTTAACGTCAAAAGCAAAGCGATACCGCAACTCCAGATCTGTCACGGTACTGATGACCGGCACCTTGCCAACATACTGAGAAATCACTTTTTCGGTACGGTAATTCTCAGAGAGTTGCCAGTAGGGTTTGGGGAAGTCCAGTGTCACCGGATTGATTCCCTTACACCGGATCTGAGGACGATCCAGCCTCACCCGGTTCACTTCCAACCGCTTGAACCGACACTTGTCGCCAGTAAGGACTTGTCCTTGGATGCTCTCAACACCATCCATCATCGGCATCTTACTTTGGACCCTACCGGCGAGACGCCGGTTACTACAAGTGCTCCGCGCTCCCTCTGTAGTAGCCGCCGTGTCGGCGGCATCTTCCTTCGCTCCTTCTGCCCGACCGTCGCAAGACGCCAATTTGAACAGCCCAACACCATTAGCGGACAGACGCCAGATAGCAATTGCACCATCATGCCGAACCTCTCCATCGACCCGCTCCGGTACCCACGCCAATTTCCCCTCTCCGACCAGGGAAAGCGCCAACTCGGCATCGCTCACATTCACCGCTAACAGCCACTCCCCCGCTCCCTGTTTCCGCCTAAAACGGCGCACATAACAATCCCCGCTATCGGTACCCGTAATGCGAAGTGAGGGGAGAAGCTGAGCCTGACACCACGTTTCCGAAGGATATGGAGCCTTTTCAACTTTACCGGGCAATGCGGGCCGGGATCGCAACTGGCCACCTGCCTCCACGATATGACTGGGCCCGCTCCCGAACCAGACCACCTTGACACCAGCGCGCGCCGCTTTGGTGATTCGCTCGAACGTACGCCGCGGAATCCGGGTCATCGCCGGAACCAGGAGCGTATGATAACGACAGGCTCCCACGCGCAACCAGCCTGACAACACAGTGGCCTCCGCTACATCAGCTTCGTCGGCCATATGGATCCCGACCTGCGTCCTCAAACAGGACAACAAGGTCTGCCATAAGGCGTGACGCATGGCCTCATGGGAGGAAGTATCCATGCCCGGGGCCAGATCCCAGTACGATGCTAAACTGTTTAGCACGGCGATTCCGCCCGAATCCTTGGCGCCATCCAGGATCCCCTCCATTTCAACCGTCCACCGGTTGAGCTCGCTAATCCCCTCGAAAATCGGCGTGTTCGGCCCGTAATCAGGCGGGGCCTCATGTGCCACCACCCCCTCCACGCTATTGAAAAACCCATGCAGAAAGAACCGGTCAATGCCCAACACCTTGTGCCAGGCGATGATCTGATGGCACTTCGCCGTCGTGGTGTCCCAGCCGAAAAGCGCGAAGGTCTCGGCAACCGCCGCCGGGGCAAGGGTCTGGGCACGGAGCGATCCGGCCCGCAAGCTCCCCAGATTCACCGTCGGGGTCTCCCGGTTCCCCACAAAAGGCGCAATCAGGTCGGTTCCCGGACAATGCAGAATCTTCATCAGCGGCATGACGCTGCCGAGGCAACCCGCCTCGGCCACCGGATCATCCTCAGGCGACATGTGCCCCACAAGCCTGATACCACAGGTTTCGCACCACTTCCGATAAGGCATCATGAACACCTCAATAAAGCGCTTGGCGATCCATTCCCGCAGCGCCAGACGCGTCTCCACATACTGGTTTGAGAGGGGTTCGCCAAACAGCTGATATAACCTCGGCGTGAGGTCGAACCCGTAGTCCTGCCGGAAGGCTTCGAAGAGACCGGGGGTGACGGGCCAAAAGCCATGCGGCTTTTCCTCATCTGTAAAAATCCCGGGGATCGTTTTCCCGAACTCGTGCCCCACCCACTTTTTGTAAGGATCCAGGCTAAGCGTTCGGAAGGTCGGAAACGTATCGGGATGCAGACAGTCCGGTAAGGAACCCCACGACCCGTCGACGCCACATAGTTCCCGCACAATGGCCACCAGCCGGTAGCCCTTGGGGATGGAGGGAACGCGCAAGACATAAACCTGACGGATGGCATCGCCCCGCACACAGGGGAATGTCGGAGTCGCAGGATAATAGTTTCGGCTGTCCCAAGGCGTCACAAACCAATCGCGGCGGACCGTCCCCACTTGCGCCGTGAGATCACGGGCGGCCAAGGGGTGGTCAACGGGGACCAAGCCTGCCCAAACGACGGGCTGTTCGGATACCTCCCACAGTTGGCCTGCGGCGAGACCAGAGGATGGTTCGCGCAGTACCAGTTGGGCGGCCTTCAGATCAGCACGGCGGGCCATGACCTGTCCCCCCGCCGCCCCACTGGGATAGGGATCCTCATCATAGAGCCAGAGTTTCATATCCAAGCGGCGGCCCTCCGCCACCAGCGCCTGAATAGCTGAATACCATTCGTTCGAGGCATAGGGAATCAGGTTCCCGCTCCGGCAATGCATGGCCAACGCCCGGATGCCGCCTTTCCGGCAGGCCCGAAGATACTGGATTTTCTCCGCCACGGAAGAGGCATCATTGAATAACCAGAACGGAATCATTCCAGGTTGAATGGCATTAAATTTCATTGAACGAACACGATTAGTCTTCATAAAAGCAACTCATGCTTTTGACCTTCAATGGTTTGTTTCGGCTATTGACGTTCCGCTGTGCTCAACACGCGGCGCCTTGTAATTCTTAAGTCCCCCATGCGCCTTCCATCCCTTATAAACGCGCCACAGGAAGAAGTAACTGATCGACGCGAAAATGGCCGACCAGATGTACATCCAGCGATAGTATTCCTCATCCCCGTGATAGAGCCGCTTCATGAAGTCAAGGAAGAGTCCCGCCACCACACTGCCGACAATCGTGACGATAGAACGTGCCATCGCATCCGCCGAGCCGAACTGGCCAAACTGATCCTTGGGAAAGAGCAGCCAATTCAGGGGCATGGCGGCCGCTGATTGTAACTGGCCGATCGGAAATGCAATCAGCGTCAAGATGACAATACTCCTGAAATCATGGATAAAGAAGAAGGAAGCGATCG
This sequence comes from bacterium, assembly GCA_037128595.1. NCBI lineage: Bacteria > bacterium. The sequence continues at coordinate 34,356 of JBAXWB010000038.1, read as the reverse complement.
CCATGATGGGACCAAAGAACCCGAGCCCGACAAGCACCCGGACCGGGTGAATCCGATCACTTAACATCCCCATAGGTACCATGAGCAACAATCCAGGAATCGCCATCCAGGTATTGAACTTACCTAACTGTTCCAATGAGACTCCCAAATGGAGAAAGAACAGCGTTCCCACGAAACCGCAAGCGCCAGCCACCTGCCCTGCCGCCGACATCGCGAACATATTCAAATAGTACGGATGGGTGAAACACTCCCGGAAATAGGTCTCAAAGCTGGCCAATAGCCCCGTCTTGTTCCCCACCAGGGAAGTTGGCGGGGAATATTTTCCTTCCTTCAGGCCGAAACACATGGACATGAACCCGACAAAATAGAGGACCGCCGCACCCAGGAAAATATACCGCATGTGCGTCTGGGCATGGGGGAAAACGAAATAATTAAAGGTCATTCCCGCCAATGTCCCCACCACCCGGAAGGCCGCCATGAACCGCGCCAGATAGGCCGCCGGCACCATATCGTTGAAGAGGTAGTAATAGACCGACGAGATGAACATGTTGAAGAACTGGAAGATGACGAGCAACAGGCCGATCATGCCAATGATGACGGTGTTCTTCCCAAAGCCCCCATATCCCGCCATCAGTCCATGCACCCACGCGCCAATTTCAGGCGCAAAGGCAATGGCCACCAGCACGAGGGTAATAAACGGCGTGGGCGCCAGCAGGAAAGGAATCCGCCGCCCCCAGGGCCCCCGGTGCCGGTCGCTCCGGAAACTGATGACCGGGTTGACGAAAAAGTTCATGACACTGGGGACCGTCACCAGGAACACGCTCATGACCATGTTGGGCGCGCCGAGGGCCTTGAGTTGCAGGGGTAGGATCGTCGGCAACACCGTTTCCATCAGGCTCATGGTAAAGTCGCCCCACAGGAGCCAGAAGAACACCATGAACAGCCCAAAGGTCGTGTAGCGCAGGGTCCCACAGGTATAGACGCGCGGTTCAGTACGGGCCTCGGATCGACGGGTCGTACGGTCGATCACACGGTCTATTACCGAAGAAATCCTATGTATTGTCATCCATTCATCCTAATCGGGGAGACTGGAACCAAGAACCCAGCCTACATACAAACCTATTGCCTATTCGAACTGTCTGGATCGCCGCAACCGCTTCATTAAGCCAACCGTTTCCCTAGGCATACACCCATCCGGCAGCGTTATTAGAGTCGCGGGGAATGATTATTTCGCCAACAGGAATATCCGACGATACGAGCCGCCGACATCGTGACTCTTCAGCACTCGCATGGCAATCGTGTTCCCCTGCCCCGCCTTGATGTAGGGGGTGAGGTCAAACTCAACCGCATGGTTGTAGTCATACCAGAAATACTCCGGCCCATTCCAGGTCGTACTGGTTTTACCGTCTTTAGTGAATTCCACTGCCTGACCATTGATCCAGATCTGTACCCGTCTCGCAATCAGGCTGGAGCAAAACATCGAGACCTGCTTGCCCCCGAAACTGGCGGGCACCTCCGTCTGGGTACGATAGAAGAACGCCGCCTCTTCACGTTCGGTACCATACTTCACATCCGGCATAACGGTGGTGTCGAGATCATCCAGCTTTTCAACATCCGCTCCTGGCTTCTGGTAGCCCAGTTGCTCGGCCTTGGCTTCGGTATCCAGCATCCCTTTCCACATTCGCGGTAACACGACATAAGCCGCTGCCTCCTTGATCTTCTTATCGAAATCCAGATACTGGTTATAAATGCCGCCGGTCAAATACTGGTTCTTCTCCTTCCGATCCACCCGGCTCGGATTCATAAACTTTGGATACAAGGCATTCAACCGGTCACGCACCGCAAAAACGGTTTCCAGCGATTTGGCCGCCTGGCCATAATCACCGGTATTGCGAACAATCTCCTCGGCGTCACAGGCCGCATCCGTGCTCTCCTGCAAATCAACCATCGTCTGGAGCTGGGCCTTCGCCCGCTCGCTATCGGCCATGGCCACGGCCCGCTTGAGAATCTCCCGCGCGGCCTTCCTGACTTCGGGGGTCAGCACCAGATGATTGGCCCACACCTCGTTGCCATAGAGATCGGTCACCTCATCCATCCGCTTTTCGTAAGTTGCGTAGTATTCGATCATCGCCGGAGCGGACGCGCCGAAACGCACCTTGCAATAGTCGGCAATCACATCCTTGTAGTTCAGGTTGGCATTCCAATACAATTTTTGCATCAGGTAGTTATCCAGTCCACATGAAGCCCAGTCGTCATGTCCCTGGGTAGTATGCCCGGTCAACCCCATACTCTTGAACCAGGGGTAATTTTTCCCGATGATCCCCCAGCGCGGACAGATCATCGCCACATTCCACGAAAAGCCCAGTGGCTCGTAGTCGTAGTAAAAAGTCTCAGCCCCGACGGCTCTGGCCTGCCTCATCCATTCCGGCAGCCATTGGGCGTAGGTACGATTGGTTTTGCATTTTGGATCGCGCACATCGTGCAAAGGGCACACCGTTAACGGTGCAAACACCAACGCCATATTGCGGTGCACTTTCGATTTTTTCGGGGGCATCATGTTGTTCGAGTAAACCAAAACACCGAATTTCTTTTCCGGGAACACTTTCGCCACCCGATCCAGCACTTGATTATGAAAATACCAGAGTTTATCCGTGGACGAATAGGCCCCCGCCATCCAGTCGAAATCGTCGCTATCCAACTTGCGACTTTCCGGGCGCTCATCGATGACCAACCCATCCTCGGCCGAAATGGAAGCATATTTCTTGCCGGGATTCTTTGTGAAGTAGTCGATGAAGTAGTCGGCATACATATCCCAGACCTTGGGATTAGAGAAATTCGGGTTCTGCCCCGAGGGTTTCCCATTTACGATGGAATAATACTCATCAGGCAGAATGCTTACTTCCGTGCCATCCACCATTTTTTTTGCAAGATACTTCGGCTGTTTCTTGCCCCATGCCATGGGGGTGGACAAATTGTGCCCCTGCTCGATCACTGGGTCGCCCTTGACCTTGAGGAAATTACCCTTATTCCGCAAGGTCCAGCGTACGTAACCTTCGGCATTGCCATAGGTGCACCACCAGTACCGCTCTGAATGCGAGGGGTTCTCGGTTTTGTTGATCGCCGTTGAAATGGTTTTCATCGAAGGATAAAGCTCCCCAAACGGGCCGGGCATCACCCAGCGGCAACCAAGCGATTCCAGGAAATCATAGGCCGCATACAACGTGCCCCGTGGTCTCTGGCCCGACAGGTAAAGCGCATTCCCCTTCACCACACACAAGATGCCATCCGTGGTGAGTTTCCCGATTTCCTTACCGAACCCGGCTTCACTGGCATAAGCATTCCCCAACACGATAGCCGGTCCCGCAGGCATGGCGCCCCCACGCTGAATGGGAAGTTTGGCCCCGGAGATCTTTTCAATGATCGATTGCAATTCTTCAGCAGCTAACAGTTCATCATCTTCCTTGGGCTTTGCGGGTTTGGGCTTTGCCTTGGCTTTATTCGTAGTCGCCTGGGTTTGGGCGATCTGATCCTGAACCGGATCTGCCGGCAAAACGATTGTTGCCAGTGGCTGCCCATCCTTGACCAGATCCAGAGCATGACTTTGCAGAGCCGCCAACACACCCAACACCATCATTAACGTGATTTTGATATTCATTCTAATCTCCTCATCATAAAACCCCGATCCGCCGCCTATTCGGGGCTGCTCATGATTTTCAGACATAACTATACTGGGCAATGACACCCCAGGAATTGCCGTGATTCGTGTGCATCGCCATCACGACCTCGTTCCGGCCTTTTTTCCATTTAACCGCTGCCCGATACTTGCCGGAACAGCCCGGATTGCTGCAGTGCTCATCACAGCCGATCTCCTTGCCATTGACCCATGCCTTGAAAGGCGCATCAGGCCCATAGAGAAAATAGCCCGCACCGGCACGCGCTAACAGGGCGCTGCTCCGCAGGTACACCAAGCCGTCTTTGCCATTGTGAATCTTCCGGATGTCATTGCAGCCATCGCCCAGGACTCCTGGCACGGGACTGAAGACCAGGTCTTTGCCCGGCAACTTGACCGCACGGATATCCCCGGACGCGGGCAGAAGACCCGTGGCTTCAAATCTCGGGAAATGCTTGGCCTGCGCGGCCCGCCGCTCGCGTAGTTTCCGTTTCGAAAATCGCTCAAGATCCCCCATGTATCCGGTAGGCAACGTAAGGCCCTTGGACATGAAGGTCGGGATATAATCTTTCTCCGCCGCCGCCAGACGTTCGGTCATCTCACGGATCTCGGCGGGTCCACAGACGGCCGCCGTCAGAGGATCGAGCAACATGGCGTGGACGATCGCTTCGCGATCCTTTTCCATAATGCCACGCACCACCAGGTCATAAACCGCCTGGTGACTCCGGCACAAGGCCGCCATCTGAGGCGGGAGCGCGCCGAACCGACAAGGCTGGAACCCCGCCTCGTCCACCAGGACCTTGACCTCCACGACGCCATCGGGCAGAAGATTATCAATCAAGCCACGATTGGCAACATTGCCGTAAATCGTCTTGAGCCGATTGAAGGCATGAGCCTCGATGATGTCACTTGCATATTCAAAACCGCGAGCCAGGTCCATCTTGGTGATGTCCTTGATCAGCTCGGCACGGCGCTGATCCTGTTGCGCGCGCCCGGCTGGCCAGCTGTCGGCATAGGTACTGGAGCCGCCGCGGCTACCATCGCGACAATAGCGGCGAAGCGTCTCCGGCGTCTTACGGAAGTACGGGACATACTCCGAAACATGACCGCTCGATTCCGTGACGAAGGCACCGAACTGAAGCATGAGTTCGAAACGCACGGGATTCTGCTCATAAATGGCCGACTCCTTGCGGACCCTCTCAAATATGCGGGGATAGAGATTCCGCCCGTGATGCGATAATTCCGTGATCCACGCGAGATGATTAACACCGGCACAACGATAGACCATCTCGTCGTACGGAATCTCAGCGACCTGGGCCAGCTCACGGGTGGAGCCTTGCACCGAATGACAGAGCCCCACCACCTGGGCGCTGGTATTACGTACCGCTGCCAGTATCATCATGCTCATGGGATTCGTGTAGTTCAGCACCAGCGCCTTGGGGCAGAGCTGCTCGATATCGTGCAGGATATCAATCCAAACCGGAACCGTGCGCAGCGCCTTGAAAATGCCGCCCGGCCCGATGGTGTCGCCAACACACTGATCAACGCCGTATTGCAGAGGAATATCATTGTCAAAGCGAACACAATGCAAGCCGGAAACCTCGATACAATTTACAATGTAGTGACTGCCCCGCAGCGCCTTTTTGCGATCGGTGGTGGAACTCACCTTCCAGGCGTCCCCCTTGAGCCGTTTAGCCATGACCCCAATCAACGCCTGCATTTGCGCCAGGCGTTTGGTATCAATATCCACCAACCTGATTTCACCCTGATCCATTCCGGGAATCAGCATGATGTCCCGCATCAGTGGCGCCGTAAATCCACTACCCGCACCCAACATGGTTACTACTGTCATATTACTTTTCCTTTCTTATTTCTGAAGTCCGTCCCGCTCCACCACCTCACGGGGCACCAGCAAGGCGTCCGGCGAAGCCGCAATATAGTTCGGTATGTTGTTGAACCAGAATAGCCCCAGTACCGGGTTGCGCAACCGCCAGAGTTTGCCGTCCATTCCGGGCGGAACCGGGACCGAAACCCAGTCTCCATTGACGTCGACCGCTTTTACCACCACCCCCGCCGGGTCGAGCACTTGGTGAGGTCCACCGGGTTGGAAGTGTGTTTTTGTGTAATAATATTCGATCTGCCGTGTTCCCCTGGGCACGTAGAAAAACATGTCCTGCATGACCTTCGAGTTGCGGAAGTCGTGGGATTGGCCCATGGGAAGCGTGGCGGCTTTCCCCGCCTCCACGGTCATGGACCAATACGAACCATTATCCTTATAGTCCAGCACATACAACCCCGGGCCTGGCACCTTAATCGCGTGGAGGGTATTCGTGCCGTTGGGGAGCTGGCCCTTGGCAACTTCCGCGCCCTTGGCGTCGGTGACGGTAAAACGGTTGATCCCGCCCCAGGCCGTTCCCGCCCACGTCGTGAACTCAAGCGGCTCGCCTGTGACGCTATAGAGATAGTACCTGGCCCCACCCTGATAGGTCTGTTCGCTCTTGACCGCCGGACGGTCCGCCCAGCGCACGGGAACCAGATCAGCCGAGAAGCTGACGGCCTGGCCGATATCCCGAGGCTGGAAATAGCGAAGTCCCTCCTGAAATTCGGTTTCAATACCAGCATGCGTATAGGGCACCTCCACCATCCAGGGAGCCGATTTTGCAGACTTCCCCCATTGCTGGCGGATCATTTCCCAGGATGTCAAGGCCAGGAAACGCGTGCGATAGAGGTGCGTCATGATCTCGAGGGAAAGGGCTTCGCCTTCATGTGCAGAGACCTTCTCGCGGTTGCGCATCCAATCGAGGTGTACGTATCGGAGGTAGAGTTTGATGTGGTCAAGCCGGGCCTGGATATCGGGCCGGTCAAACGTCTTCCGGCTCGCTTCGTCCACGTCGCGGTAGGCCAGCCCCAGCAGGTGTTTGCTGAGGAAAGGACGATTACCAGGGTCGAGACGCTCATAGTATCGCTGCATGGCATCTGCGCCTGCACCAAACGCCTTCTCATAAAAGTCTCTTGCAAGCGCTTTCACATCCAGATCCGGATTCCACAACAGCTTCGTGGCGGCATAATAGCCGCGGCCGTTTGAGCCCCAGCTGCTCGTACTCTCAGCGCTGACCGACGTCGCCCCGCGCGCCACAATATCACGCATATGCGCCTGCGTGCTCCGGAGGTCATTGACCCCACTGCCGGGCAGACGGTCGTAACTCCACATCCAGACGGAGAAGTACTCATAGAACCCGAGGTTCCGGCTTCTCTCGGACCACACCTTTTCGCGCTCCGGGCCCGTATATTGGCCCTGACCGAGCGAGGCCAGCAACACATGCACGTTGGGCTCCAGCTTGAACGAGGGCGGATCCCAGTGCGCACTATACGAATACAGCCCCACCATTTTGCCGGGATACTCCTTCTGAATAACCCGGGCGACTTCGTTGGCCAGCCCGAAGACCCGCTCACTCACGCTGCCCATCGCCAGCGATTCGGGGCTCACGGAATGTGACGCCGTGTCGGCGGGATCCAACGACACCATATCGGCCGTTGGGTGACTCTTAAAATAGCCCACAGCGTAATCCGCAACCATCTTGCGGACGGCCGGGTTGGACAGTTCCAATTGGGGCCCTTCCCGTTTCAGAGATCCATCCTTCTGCTTGACCAGGGCGTAGTATTCCGGGTGTGCAGTGAACACCGCCTGGTTGAGGCGAATCACCGTGTCAAGGTTATGCCCGGCATTCACGACGAACGATTCGGCCTGGGCATTATGCCGCTTCCAGGCGGCGTACTCGGCATTCTGTCGCTCCCCGCCGGAACCCGCCTCAAACCAGATCACACGCGACAGGATGGCCGGTCGATCGGTGATGTCACGACTGAATTGCAAAGCGGGGATATTCGGTACGACTTCCCACTCCTTAGCCGGAAATAACCAGCGAACACCAAGTTCCTCCAGAAAGCGGAAGACGGCATGGGACGCCCCAAGGTCGGTGGCACCAATCAGGAGAAGCCGCTTCGCCTGTGTCCGGATGGCATACGCTTCACGGCCGTCAAAGGTGTTGAAGATCGCCAGCGGTTCGGCAAGTTCCGGGGCCGGGAATTCAGCCAGTGACCCCACTACAATACCGGTTAGTCCGTCGCCATTGGTTACCGTGAATGGGGCGCCGGAGATGCGCGTCAGATAGCCCGCGAGTTCGGTCGCGGCGCTTTTTGTGGCAGGGGATGCCTTGGGCGAGATGATGATCGGCAGGAGTGCCTTGCCTTTCTCGGCCAGCTTCAACGATGCCTTGCTCACGGCGGAATTTCGCGTGACCGGCGTGATGCGCACCACGCCGGCTGGCACAGGTCGCGCCGGAACGTCCGTAGCCCTAGCCGTCGTGGACACAGCAAGTGCGCCAGCGGCGAAAATAACAAAACCCCATCGCAAATTTCGGTTCATGTCGTCTATGTTCCTATCTAATTTTCGATTCATGTGAGCCCACGCCCCATCACATTTCCGTCTGCAAGATGAATTAAGATAAAAGTTCTTCCACAATTTATAAGGACTATTTTGCCCCATAATCCAATCAAAACAATGGCTAAAACACATCACTTTTTAACCAAAACAACTTTTTTCCGCTATTTCCCATTCGCCCTATTTGTGAAAAACTTGGAGCGTACTCATCCAGGAATTAAACAGGGAAATTAACCAATGCGACCACGACAAGATCTGCTGGCACCTCAAAGTCCAAAGGGATTGATGATTTATCAACTCACTGAAGGAGAAATACCCTCCTCGCACATTTACTGCGAGGCCCAGATCATAACCCCGGATTCCCGCCGCCTGGTTCTGCATACGGCAGCGTCTCCACACGGACGCATCAAGGGTGACCACCGCCAACCACAAACACATTTGTTTTCATATTGTCTGCGTTTTTATCGGGTTTTTTAAAAGATGAACAGCACCGTCCCCGGCACCGTCCATATGATCTGGCCGCCATCGTAAACGACCCGACTGGGAGTTCCCCAGTCGGTATGCTGTGAAGATTTCAGCGTCAGCGTGTGCCCGTTCAAGCGCAGTTTGGCACGGTCGTCCGTCAGATACAGATCCCCCATGGTCAGGTTGGTCGTCACCGCCACGTTGGCATAGTTGGTGGCCGTCAGCGTGACATATTGCAGGCTGGTAATCTCGCCGGCCGCGGCATTGGTGGACGCGGGTATCCGAGTGACCGTGTTCGTGGTGTAAGTGGCCGCATCGCCATAGAGGGTTACCACCCCGCGCCCGGCCCCCTGACTGGCGGTCTGCCGATAGATCGTGCCAGCGGCACCCCGGTAGGTTCCCGAGCCAAACGCCCTCATGGTCACAGAATCGAAAGAGTCGCCGCCGGTCAGAACCACGGCAATCCGCCCGCCCCCACCGCCGTATTGAGTGGTCGCATTAGCCGACGCGTCAATGACTCCATTGCTCGCGAGGGTACCGGTTGTCAGGAAAATGGAACCTCCGGCGCTCCCCGCCATATTCGACAGGTAACCCTTTGCCAGAATGGAACCGGCCAACCGAGTCGCCCCATTGACCCGGATCTCGGCCGCGCCGCCCCCCCCCGCCCAAAGAATCCCGCTTGAAAGGCTTGCCCCGATGCCGCCGCTGCCCAGGTTGGTCGGTGCCGTAACAGAACCATAGGTCACCCAATAGGCCCAGGCGCTGGTCCATTCGGCGGCCAGGCCGCCATGGCTCGCCCCCGGTTTATTGTTGGAGTTGCTCCCGTCCCCCCGGCCCGGTCCCGCCGATTTCGTGTAACCTTTCCCGGTCACATCGATCGAGCCGCCCGCAGCCACTGTCAGATCTCCGTCAATCTGCAGGGCCAGGCGATACTGCTCATTGGTGTTATTGGCGGCATGCGAGATGGTGCCGTTCGTCGCCACCAGCAGGTTGCCGCCTACATGTAAATTGGTCCGCCAGCCGGCAAACAACTCCAAAGTGGCGTTGCTCACCGTCAGATTGCCTCCAATATTCAGGTTCGTGTACAACCGCAGGGTATAACCACCGGAGAGTGTCCAGTCGTTTGGGATCGACAACCCATTGGTCTGCGCCGCCGCCACAAACGAATTTGCAGGGCCATACGCGATCAGGTTCACAGGATTGCCAAGATTCCAAACCGTATTCGTGTTCAAACCCAGCATGCCTTTGTTCGTAATGATGATCGATGCGAAGGCATTCAAGTTCGTGTCTGCGGGCGTCATCAATGTTTGGGCCAGAGAGTTCAGACCCGCATTGTCGATCAACAACGTCCCCGTCCCCGCCGTCTGGGTGGAGGTTTGCAGGTAAATCGTTCCCGCCGCCCCAAAAATACCATCCCAAGTTTGACCGCCATTGGCTTTCAGCCGCACTGAACCAAATAAGGAGGATCCGGTCAAAATGACCGCAATACGTCCGCCTCCGCCACCCCGCTGGCTGCTGCTGTTTGAGTTGTACGGCACCGATACGTCAAGCAATCCGTTGGTGCTCCCTGTCAGGCTACTCGCTTCAATCAGGATCGAGCCCCCAGAACCGCCCGCCAGAACGCCTTGTGTCGCCTGAGCCGAAATGGTTCCATCAATGGTCGCCGCACTATTAACCGTCAACCAGACAGCCCCGCCACCTGCTACATTACCACCGCTACCCAGATTGATCGGCGAGACGATGGAACCATAGGTGTTACGGATCGCATCAGCCCCCATGCCCCCGTAGCTGGCCGCCGGTTCGCCGTTGCCACTATACGATGAACCCGCACCCGGTCCTTTTCCCGCCGCGTACCCCTTGCCCTGCACATTGATACTGGCATTGGAGCCCAGCGTGAAATTGCCATTCACGGTCACGCGTAGCCGATTCGTCTCCCCGCCCGTGTTCCCCAGATGCGTCCACATGCCGTTACTGATGACGCAGTCGCCCGTGATCGTGAAGTTGGTGAACCCGTTCGAACCGTACACCGTGAAGACCGTTACGGTCCCCGTGTAGTTTGTCTGAAGCCAGGAGGCCACCGAATAGGGCAGGCTGTTGGTGGGCGCGTCCCAGTTCATATTCTTACTGCTGCTCGTGCCATCGAGCACAATGGCGTCGCCGCTCACCGGCACGCCAGCCGACCAGTTCGCCGCCTCGCTGGCGTTGGAACTCGTTCCTCCACCAGTCCAGGTATTGGCATAGCCCGGCAAAGCCATAAATGCTATGACACATATCAGCAGCTTACTCGCCCAACCCGGTGTATCCCAGTTCATGCAATCTCCTTTATTGATCTCAACGAATCTTATAAATCGTCCCCTGCGGCCACAGGATATCCCCCCCGGCATAGACGACCCGACTCGAAGTCCCCCAGGACTCGTGATAATATTGTCCCAATATGAGCGTGTGCTCGTTCAAGCGAAGTTTGGCGTTATCATCCGTCAGGCAGAGATCGTTCATGGTCATATTGGTCGTCAACGCCACGTTAGCATAGTTAGTGACTATCAGTGTGACATACTTGAGGCTATTGATTTGACCGGCCGTGACGTTGGTGGACGCAGGAATCCAAGTGACCGTATTCGTGGTGTAAGTTGCCGCATCGCCATAGATGGTCACTACCCCCCGCCCGGTTCCCTGGCTCGCGGTCTGCCGATAGATCGTGCCGGCGGCGCCACGAGAGGTTCCCGCGCCAAACGCCTGCATGGACACAGAGCCGAACGAGTCGCTAGCAGTCAGAACAACCGCAATTCGACCGCCTCCGCCGCCGTAGTTGGCGGTCGTATTGGCCGACGCATCGATGACCCCGTTGCTGGTGAGTGTTCCAGTCGTCAGGGAAATGGAGCCACCGGCATTGCCCGAATAAGTGCCGGGCAACCCCTTGGCAAGAATGGACCCCGCCAACAGCGTCGTCCCGTTGACTTGAATCCAGGCCGAACCGCCGCCCACCCCAATGCCCCCACTGCCCAGATTGGTGGGTGCCAGGATGGATCCGTACGTTACCCAATATGCCCAAGGTGTCGAGAATTCAGCGGCCAGACCGCCGTGACTTGCACCCACACCATAGGAGTTGCCATCCCCGCGCCCCGGCCCGCTTCCTTGCCCGTAACCTTTTCCGGTCACATCGATGGTGCCACCGGCGGCCACCGTTAGATTGCCGTCAACCTGCAGAGCCAGGCGGTAGACTTCCGAGGTCCCATTGGGGGCATGCGAGATCGAGCCGTTCGTCGCCACCAGCACATTGCCGACCACGTGTACATTGGTCTGCCACCCGGCGTACATCTCCAGCATCGCGTTGCTCACCGTCAGGTTGCCGCCGAGATTCAGGTTCGTGTACAACCGCAGGGTATAGCTGGAGAGCGTCCAGTCGGTTGGAATACTCAACCCATTGGTCTGCGCCGTCGCCACGAAAGACTGCGCCGGCCCGTATGACACCAGGTTCGCGGGATTGCCCAGGTTCCAGACGGTATTCGTATTCAAACCCAGAACGCCTTGATTAGTGATGGTGATCATCGCAAAAGTATTCAAGTTGGAGTCTGAAGGCGTCATTAGAGTTTGAGCCAAACTGACCAACCCCCCATTGTCGATCAACAGTGTTCCCGCTCCTTCGGCTTGCGCGGAGGTTTGCCGGTAAATCGTGCCCGCCGCACCGTGATAGCGATAGAGGTCAGACGAGTAGTAGTTGTTATGGACTTGCCCCCCACCGGCATTCATGCGCACCGAACCGAAGGAGGTGGAGCCGGTCAGTTTCACCGCAATCCGTCCGCCGCCGCCGCCCTTCTGACCCGACCCAGTGCTGTTATACGGCACGGATACATCCAGCAGGCCATTCGTACTCCCCGCTAAAGTTCTCGCCTTGATCAGGATCGAACCGCCGGAGCCATCAGCCAAACTGGGTTGCGCCGCTTGGGCCGTAATCGTCCCCTCGATCGTCGCTGTGCCATCGACCGTCAGCCAGATAGCGCCGCCGCCAACAGTATAGGCCCCGCTGCCCAGATTGGTCGGGGCAACGATGGATCCGTAAGTATTGTTGACCGCCCCATTCCCCATGCCGCCGTGACTGGCCGCCGACAACCCATTGTAGTTGCCACTCCCACCCGCCCCCGGTCCTTGCCCCGCTCCATACCCCTTGCCCTGCACATTGATACTGGCATTGGATCCGAGCGTAAAGTTGCCGCCCACACTGGCCGCCAGCCGGTACGTCTCCGCAGCGGAGTTCGTCAGATGCGTCCACACGCCGCCCAGCACCGTGCAGTCCCCTGCGACCACAAGGGAGGGGAATGAACTCCCATAAGTGGTGGCGATGGTGACGGTTCCGGTGTAGTCCGACGTCTGGATCCATGCCGCCACGGTGTTCGTCAGGTCCCACGTTATGTTGGTGCCGGATGCCGAGTCGAATCGGACGAGATCGGTCGCATGGGTGGGCGTAGCGCCTTGCAGCCAGTTACCAGGGGTACTTGCTTTTTGGTCCGCCCCGGCGCCCGACCAGATATACTCATTGGACAGGGTTTGGAAACCGCTTGCCGATGACCACACCGCGCCGGCCCCATTCGACGCCACGCAGCGATAGGTGTAGTTGCTGCCGATGAGGAGACTGCCCAGATCTGCCGTGAAGAGGCCCGCCTGCGTCCCTTTCGACACCGTCGTCGTGGTCGAACTGCCGTTCACCCAGTACTCGAACCCTACGCTCGGTACTTCGCCACCCGTGTCCGTCACCTGTCCCCGCAGCGTGGCCGTGTGGCCGCCCACGGCCGTCGCACCGGGGTTGGCGACGGTCGGCAGGACAACGGTGAGAAACGATCCGTTCGTGACCGACCAAGCTTGACCGACGCTATTGGTGACGTAGCAGCGATAGACGTAGGTGCTGCCTCGGAGCAAACTGGTCAGATTGGTGCTGAACCCGGCGGACTTGCCGTATCCGCTCCCCATGTCGACCACACGGAGCCAATCGCCGGTGCTCAGGGTGCCTGCGTCCACGTAGGCCAGGCAAAAGTACGTGTGCGGATTCTCCGCTCCCCCGGTATTGATCACTTGCCCGTTCAGGGTCGCGAAGTTAGAGCCAACATTCGACGGCGGCAGTGCCTGTACGCCCAAAGCGCCGGGATACCACACGATCTGGCCCCCGTCGAAAACCACCCGATTCGACGCGCCCCACGAGGCGTGATACTCCGCGCCCAGGGTGAGCGTATACCCTTTCAACCGGAGTTTGGCATTGTCGTCCGTCAGGTACAAATCCCCCATGGTCAGGTTGGTCGTCACCGCCACGTTGGCATAGTTGGTGGCCGTCAGCGTGACATATTGCAGGCTGGTAATCTCGCCGGCCGCGGCATTGGTGGACGCGGGTATCCGAGTGACCGTGTTCGTGGTGTAAGTGGCCGCATCGCCATAGAGGGTTACCACCCCGCGCCCGGCCCCCTGACTGGCGGTCTGCCGATAGATCGTGCCAGCGGCACCCCGGTAGGTTCCCGAGCCAAACGCCCTCATGGTCACAGAATCGAAAGAGTCGCCGCCGGTCAGAACCACGGCAATCCGCCCGCCCCCACCGCCGTATTGAGTGGTCGCATTAGCCGACGCGTCAATGACTCCATTGCTCGCGAGGGTACCGGTTGTCAGGAAAATGGAACCTCCGGCGCTCCCCGCCATATTCGACAGGTAACCCTTTGCCAGAATGGAACCGGCCAACCGAGTCGCCCCATTGACCCGGATCTCGGCCGCGCCGCCCCCCCCCGCCCAAAGAATCCCGCTTGAAAGGCTTGCCCCGATGCCGCCGCTGCCCAGGTTGGTCGGTGCCGTAACAGAACCATAGGTCACCCAATAGGCCCAGGCGCTGGTCCATTCGGCGGCCAGGCCGCCATGGCTCGCCCCCGGTTTATTGTTGGAGTTGCTCCCGTCCCCCCGGCCCGGTCCCGCCGATTTCGTGTAACCTTTCCCGGTCACATCGATCGAGCCGCCCGCAGCCACTGTCAGATCTCCGTCAATCTGCAGGGCCAGGCGATACTGCTCATTGGTGTTATTGGCGGCATGCGAGATGGTGCCGTTCGTCGCCACCAGCAGGTTGCCGCCTACATGTAAATTGGTCCGCCAGCCGGCAAACAACTCCAAAGTGGCGTTGCTCACCGTCAGATTGCCTCCAATATTCAGGTTCGTGTACAACCGCAGGGTATAACCACCGGAGAGTGTCCAGTCGTTTGGGATCGACAACCCATTGGTCTGCGCCGCCGCCACAAACGAATTTGCAGGGCCATACGCGATCAGGTTCACAGGATTGCCAAGATTCCAAACCGTATTCGTGTTCAAACCCAGCATGCCTTTGTTCGTAATGATGATCGATGCGAAGGCATTCAAGTTCGTGTCTGCGGGCGTCATCAATGTTTGGGCCAGAGAGTTCAGACCCGCATTGTCGATCAACAACGTCCCCGTCCCCGCCGTCTGGGTGGAGGTTTGCAGGTAAATCGTTCCCGCCGCCCCAAAAATACCATCCCAAGTTTGACCGCCATTGGCTTTCAGCCGCACTGAACCAAATAAGGAGGATCCGGTCAAAATGACCGCAATACGTCCGCCTCCGCCACCCCGCTGGCTGCTGCTGTTTGAGTTGTACGGCACCGATACGTCAAGCAATCCGTTGGTGCTCCCTGTCAGGCTACTCGCTTCAATCAGGATCGAGCCCCCAGAACCGCCCGCCAGAACGCCTTGTGTCGCCTGAGCCGAAATGGTTCCATCAATGGTCGCCGCACTATTAACCGTCAACCAGACAGCCCCGCCACCTGCTACATTACCACCGCTACCCAGATTGATCGGCGAGACGATGGAACCATAGGTGTTACGGATCGCATCAGCCCCCATGCCCCCGTAGCTGGCCGCCGGTTCGCCGTTGCCACTATACGATGAACCCGCACCCGGTCCTTTTCCCGCCGCGTACCCCTTGCCCTGCACATTGATACTGGCATTGGAGCCCAGCGTGAAATTGCCATTCACGGTCACGCGTAGCCGATTCGTCTCCCCGCCCGTGTTCCCCAGATGCGTCCACATGCCGTTACTGATGACGCAGTCGCCCGTGATCGTGAAGTTGGTGAACCCGTTCGAACCGTACACCGTGAAGACCGTTACGGTCCCCGTGTAGTTTGTCTGAAGCCAGGAGGCCACCGAATAGGGCAGGCTGTTGGTGGGCGCGTCCCAGTTCATATTCTTACTGCTGCTCGTGCCATCGAGCACAATGGCGCTGCCAGTCGTGGGCACGCCGCCCGACCAGTTCGCCGCCTCGCTGGCATTGGAACTCGTTCCCCCACCGGTCCACGTGTTGGCAAAACTTACCCCTGCCGTGAACATCAAGGAGCACGCCAGCAACCTCGCCGCCCAACCCATTGTTTTAGTATTCATGTAACCCCCCTCCCCATCGCAATTCGCCTACAATTCTATCCCCGCCTGCCGCCACAGCGGCATCATATCCACCACCGTACCGGTCCGCAGCGCCTCATCGGCGCCAAACGCCGCAAACGCCGCTCGCAATCCCTCGTCCAGCGAAGCTGGCGGCGGCTTGCCATGCAGAATGGAATCCGCCAGACCCTGCCCCAACACCTCATCGCCACCGCCATGTCCGCCCGAGGCATCCGTGCGGCAATCCTCGCGCACCATGTTATACCCGAACCGCTCCACCTCGATCTGACCGGTAACCACATCCGACCGCAAGGTCCCTTCCGTTCCACACAGGACCATCCGCCTCTCGAAAATGGCTGTGGCGCAGTCGGTATGGAATGAAACGCGAACCCCATTGGCGAACTGAAAGATGGCCACCTGGTTATCCACAATATCCTTGTCGTCGCTGAACGGTGTCGTCAAACGACCCGCCTCGCTGGTCACGTCCCAGGTCGAGAAGGGAACCTTACCGCCCGGCGCCTGCCCCAGCCGCGCCACATGATACGCATTCTCAGGCTTGAAGAAATCACAGCCGCCAAACGACGCGACCTTGACCGGTACGGAGTCGGTCATCCAGTTCACCAGATCGAGGTCGTGACAACACTTTTCGAGCAAGTGGCTACCGGCCCATTCAGTCTTGCGCCGCCAATCGGAGTGAATGTAACCGCCATGGTCAAAATGAAGCGTCTCGTTGAACTCCAGGCTGCGGATCTTCCCAATTCGACCCGAGGAAATGATCTCTTTGATGCGATGGTAGTGCGGCGAGAACCGCAGGGTGAAACCAATGATGAACATCTTCTGCGACGCCCGCCAGGCGTCGCGCATGGCAATACAATCGGCCGCCGACAGTGCCAGTGGTTTTTCACAGAAGACATTCTTGCCTGCTTCAAGCGCCGCCACCGCCTGGCGCGCATGGAAACAATTCCAGGACCCGATCATCACCCAATCCAACGCAGGATCTCGAACCAGCTCGAGGTAATCCCCGTAGACCCGGGCATCGGGATTAAACGCCTCCTGTGCGGCCTTGATGGACTGCGGATTCGGATCAAAGAGCGCCACCACCTCCACCTGGTCGGTCGCCCGCGTCAGGTGTTTGACAACGTCGCGCAACCGTCCGCCACAACCGATCAACCCTATTCCGATCTTCCGCATAAACACAGGCCTCCCTTTATTTGAGATTACTTTAGACCTTTGTTTCACGAAAACAAATGGCCGTAGCGAGTGGATATTTATCCATATCGCCACTCACCGCATAGCGGATGGGTTATGATTCGTATCGGATTCGCATCACCAGGGGATTCATCATTCCCAGGGTGATTTCAACTGCGATCCGTCCCTCACTGCAGGTGAAATTCAGGGATTCCCAATGCTGATCATCCTTCAAAACCTCAACCCCCAGCGGCGGAACGGAACCGCCATTCAGGACAAGGGGGAAGATATCGTCGGGACCAAGGCCAACAATCAACGCAAATTGGTCCCTGCTGCGAGTATCCTGCCCATAAAGGCAATAGGTATCCACCCCGGCGTGGGCCACGCCCAGTAATCGCTCCCCACCAAGCCACGACATCACACAAAGCAACTGCTCTTTGCGGATATCATTCATGAAACCGACATGCACGGGAAAAGTACCCAGAGTGTGGGCATACACGGCCACACGGCCGCCTTGACGGTTCTCAAACACCGTCAAGGCGGGAGACACCCCTCGCCGCTCAGTGCTGTTGAACCAGGGCGAAGCCACGAACTCTGAGGCAATCCTGACTCCTTGACAAACCGGTGTAATGCGCTTCAAGTCACGGGCATTGAACCGCATTACCCATTCGGACTTTCCCGTCGAAGTCCCGTTCAGTTCACGATCACTCCCGAATTCTTCAGCGTCGCACCGCAAGTCCTCATCACCATCCTGCACATGTACCCCCATCAACTCATCGAACCCCATGCGGGAGAGATTGATGGCCGCCGCCCCATCCAGGAGCAACCCTCCTGAAAACAGTCCTTCGGTCTCTGTCCGCGTCAGGCCATAGACGGCGTCGCCATCCAACATCTTGACGGAGGCTACCGGATCATTGCAGGTGAAGGGAATTCCCAAGCGTCCACACACCGAACTACCCCAAAGGCCGACGACGACATTTTCCACGGCCGTTTGACTCCAGGGCTTATTGATGGGGGAAGGGCCCTTGTAAATCACGGTGGGGCCCAACCATGTCACGCTCTTGCCAATTTCCTTTACGACACCAAAATAACCCGCGCTCTTTCCCAGCATGTGCGAATACGCATCAACGTCCTTGCGGATCCATTCCATTACGCCCGGTATCCAGGTGTAGGGAACATCAACGCCAGCCGCCAGCAGCGTCGTCGTGATAAAACATCTCAAGCCTTTGACTGACGTTTCATGCCGGCTGTGAGGGAACGTATCTGCCTCGCACAGGAGTTCGATGCCAGCCCCCATTAAACTGCGCTGAATGGCGTTCTGGGTGACGGCATTGGAAAATCCGGATACGGAGGTGGCGCTGTAATAGCCCCCCGCCAACCTTGCCAGCGGAACGGTCCCACCGGCAAGCGCCCGGATGATGGGCTCACTGCGGAACATGTGCTTGCCATAACTGATGCACTTTCCACATCGTATGGTTGGATCAACGGCATCGATGGCTGACCGGATTCCTTGCATGAGCGACAAGAGACTTTCGTCACCCGCCTGTTGCCACGAAATCCTCGCCTTACGCCCGGACTCATCCTCCTGATGCATGATATGAAACAGTTCCTCACGGGTACAGGAATGCCCCGACAACCGGTTGAAAAGCTCAATATGACGAGGACACGCGCACGCCCACTTGGCGGGAGAATGATTGTCGAGCCGGACATCATCATCCACCAGAAAGAAGGATGGCCCGGCCTTGGCCAACTGGGTGACCATGCCATTGACATAGCCCAGAAAATCCGGATCCAACGGACAGAAGCAGGCGGGACAACCGGTGCCGTCATAACCGACGATACGCTGAAAGGGAGCCGGAGACAGTGGCTCCAACCGATCGCTATGGTTGACAAGGGTCTGGAAGAGAATACCCGACCGCACGCCAATTTCATCAAGCCGCACCTTGATACGTCTAAATTGGGCGGCATAATCCCCGAATTTCTGAAGCAATGGAAATCCCTGTGGATGGCACATGTACATGATGGCAACATCCGTTGTCCCGCTCGCCTGACACATCGCGACCAACTCATCAAGTATCGCCGGCTCACGCCATGGTGGCACCGCTACCGTCGTCATCATCTTCATTCCTGACATTCGCTCACGTCCTTTCACTCGGATGTACATTCCTTAGGTAACGGTATCATCAGCGTGCCACTTGATTGACATTATCGGTCCCAGGCAACACACCCACTGAACGATTTTCCGGGCGCCAGACCACTGATTTACCCTTTTGCTGGCGCGCTAACCATTTATAGGAGGCCGTATATTCACCCTCATGCCCACCCTCGAAAACCGTAATACGAACAGGTCCTGCAACACGGCGGAACAGTATGGCACGCCGGCGTTCAGAATCATTCTCCTTCTCTCCGAAAAGTTCCCGGGGAATTTGCTCGCGTTCGGTCATGAACACAATCTCACTCTCCTTGAGCAACTTATCCTCACACTTATTCGCCGCAGCCAGGGTGTTGAATGCCCGGAGTGAATGACTGATCGGGACGGAACCACCCTTGTGACCATCGTGGATTCCCACCCCAATATCGATGGGCAGCCCCTTGGCGGCTTCAAGGTGAAAGAGGGGAGATCGGGACTGGTACTCTTTATCCGGTCCACTCATTCCAGGAGCCCCGCCACAAGTTTGCTCAAGATATCTGGCATATTCATTGGTCCTGGCAAGGCTTTCAGTATGCCATTGGGCGAGATCGGTAATAGGTACCCAAGCCGCCACTGCCGCCCAAAGCGCCGGGACTTTCGCCGCCATCATTAACGCCATATGACCACCACCCGAGCCTCCCAGAAGATAAATCCGGGAGGGATCTACTCTGGCATGATTCCGCGCATACGCGACAGCATCCTGAACATCCTGGATAGCCAATTCCGAGGCACAAGCCTGCGGGGTCTTGTTAGGTCCGCGGAAGTCAGGGGCTATAAATGCCCATTTCCGCTGTTTCACCTCAGGCAGGATATCAACCCCCTGCTAGTAGGTACCATTCCAAGTGTGCAAAAACACCAACAGTGGCACTGACTCCCCTGGCTGGCCTTTCCCCGCCTCGGGAGGAACAAAACAAATGGCTTTTTGAAGCGCACCGTCTTTTGAACTCACCACGTTGACCGACAGATCTTTCATTGGCCGGACAGCTTCCGCTCCAGCTGATTTCGATTCAGATTCAACTGATTCCATAAGGGTGTATTTCCCACATAAATATCCACCTACATTTTGACGCTCTGCCTCCGTCAGGGTTCTCCCATAAACCAGGACTTCTGCTATTTGACCGCAAAGATTCCGTTCGACAGACCTCGGTTCATAGCCGATGGCGATGGGATTCTCCTTGGTTTTATCCTCACTGACCTTTCCCTGCACCGGCGAATTCGGGGTCCCGCAACTTTTTGTACCATACCGTTCCTCGATACCACCATGAAACCAGGACTTCGAGGGCTATAACGGCTAAAATTTCCGTAAGGAGACAACTTCGCCCCGGGTGTCCCCCCTCCCCAGCTATCGGATTTCATCCCATCGCGACCAATCCAAAACCCATCGGTAAATCCATGGTCGACCAATCGTTCATAATAGGTCGGTGATCCTTCGACAAGGAATACCACAAATACTGTAAAGTCCTTGAATGAGAACCGCTTGGATGAGGCCAATCCTTGACCACCAGAAAATGCAAGGGCGGGTTTTCCATTGGCAAAGTCCTTCCGGAATACAGGTCGTTTGCTTTCCGGCGCGCTAACATCGGCCTTGTTTCCTGATGCATCCGGCCATGTAGCCACCTCATCACCCTCGTTAGCGCCAGAAATGGCGTCCGCTTTCAGCCATAGTTCGAGTCCGTTGGTGACACTCAGGGACTGTGCATAGGCCGAGGAGGTGACACCCATCATCATCGCCAGTACCATTCCCATGGAGCCCGAGGGGCGAACCCCATACGACTTCATTCTATCGCACTCTTCAGTATTTATGAACGGCATACCTTTTCTATTGAATTAACTTTTTGAAAATCACTCGGGCATCGCTGGAAAATCAGGCATCGCAACATTCTTGATCAGGCTATCCAGACGTACCGGCTGCCCCGTAGCCATCGAGCGGTTGGCCGCAACCCCGGTCAGGATGGAATAAGCCCCCGCACGATAGTCCGCCGCGTGCATATATTTATCTTCTTTGATGCTGGCGGGATTGAAAATGTTCTCAAGCAACCGTTCATCACCCCCACCATGCAAGCCCTGGCCCTTCCAAGGCTCCACACTGTAATGCGGCTCGAAATGGGGGAAAATGGTGATCGTCTCGCCTGAACCGGGAACCTGCCCCGTTTTGCTGGCTACGGCTTCTTCCCAGGAATGTTCTAGACGTCCTTTGGTCCCGTTAATCGCAACGCGGAAGCCTTCCCAGGGAGTAAAGGCATTCAGACAGTAGGTCATCAGTACCCCATTCTGATAACGGACGACCAGATTCATCGAATCTTCAATGTCGATTTTGGGACTGAAAACACATTGGTCCCGGAAGTAGCCATCATATTTTTCATTAGCCTGATAGAGTTTGGCCAGAAACGGATGATCAGCAAACTTCATTTTGAACGGACACTTCTCCACTTCGACGCATTCGCTGCATCGCGTGCCACAGTTGTTCAGCCCATAGCGCTTGGCTTGCTCCGGCGTATAAAAGGCTCGACGCCCCTCGGCATAAACAGAAACCGGAATCGACGATAGCCACCAATTGATCACATCGAAGTGATGCGTCGACTTGTGAACCATCAAGCCTCCGGAATTAGCCTTGTTCCGGTGCCAGCGCCGGAAATAGTCAGCGCCGTGGCTCGTATCGAGGAGGTACTGGAAGTCCAACGAGAGAATACGGCCGATTACACCGGACATCAGCAGGTCTTTCACATGGGTACGGGCCGGAGCATAACGGTAGTTGAAGGTGACGATGCATTTCTTGCCAGTCCGGTGCTGGGTGTCAACAATCCGTTGGCACCGCTGCTCATCAATCGTCATCGGCTTTTCGGTAATGACATCGCAACCCAGCTCCATGGCGCGACAAATGTAGTTATCGTGTTCCCGGTCGATACAGGTGACGATGACGCAATCCGGCTTCATCTCCGCGATCATTTTTTCAAACTGTTCGGCGGGGTAGGTCTTCACTTGATACGTCACGGCGCCTTCGATTTCCTGCGAGCGCAGTTTCAGGCGTCCCTCGTTGACATCACATAACGCCACCAACTCACAACTCGCCGCGTACTTTCCTGTGATCGCCAGCGAGAACATCTCGCCACGCCCGCCCACCCCCACCTGTACAAACCGTCGTTTTGTCATGGCCAATTCCTTATTTGATCTATTGAAACCATCATGAATCTTTGTTATGAAGAAACAAATGGCTAAAACGACCAGAAGTTTATCTAAATCGCAACTGCCGCCTCCCGACGTATTACAACAGGCGACCCAACTCGTCTTCCCTGAGAACTTTTTTATAGGTCTTCCTGATAGTCGCATGCCCGCTCCCTGCAATATCCTCATTTTTTGCAGCAAGGAGTTTCCCGTGAGCCAGGTAAGCAACGTCCATCACCGGTACATGTTAATTCTCAACTTGAAGGTGGAGATCAAACTGATGCTGGACAGCATCCTGCTGGATTTGGAGCCGGGGCAGGCCTTGCTCGTTTTCCCCTTCCAGTCCCACCGCTATCTTGCCCATGGCGACACCTCCGCCGCTATGCTTTTCATTACCTTCGAAATGCCGGACACTGAATTACTGGCCGACTTTCACAATCATCCCGTGAATATTGCTCCGGATCTCTGGCCCCTGGTGACGAACCTGATGGAGGAATATAAGGCCGCTTACCCGGAGAAACCTGCCGACGCTGTCCCTGTGCTCCTCAGCATCTTGCTCTTGCGTCTGCTCCGACAGATCCAACAGCAACCCACCGTCCGTTGGGACTCACGTCAAGCACTCCCGGCTCATCGGCTTGTGCAGCGGGCCTGCCGGTTCATCGAAACCCATCGCGCCGATCCTGAATTGTCAGTCACGGGGGTAGCGAAGAAGATTTTCACATCAACCAGTTATCTCCGGACCTGCTTCCAGAAGGTACTGGGACTTAAGGTCGTGTCCTATATCCGCAGGGCGAGGGTTTTTGCCGCGTGCGCCCTACTGAGCCGAACGGATCAGAATATCACCAACATTGCCGAAGCCTGCGGCTTCAGTTCAATCTATGCCTTCAGCCGGGCCTTCATGCAGGAGATCGGGCAATCCCCCACCCACTACCGCACCCACCTCTGGAAGGATCGCAACAAGGCAAGCCCACCTGTGAACCGGCGCAAGCGTAAGCGTTGATTCCGTCCGCTGGTGCTCCGCAATTGCCTCTGTAATGACCACCGTTTGGGAACACGCCTGACGAGATCCTTTTGCGAGACGATAGCTTATTGCTACTTAATTTAGCCACAACCTAGCCCACCCCAGCCACCCTTGGGCCTGGTTGGAGCAGATCAACTTGTGCAGGTTTCCGCCATTGCCGTGAACCCGCAATTGGCATCGGTTCTCTCCGGCCTTGACGCCTTCAAGTTCCCACCGCCAGGGTGCCCAGGCACGTCGACCTGGTTTTCGCCCGTTAAGATACAAATGTGCCTGGAGTGTTGCCCAGCGGAAGTGAAATCATATCCCCGGCCACGATGACTGGCAGTTTGTTCTGGGCTCCAGCCAAAGACAGCAGCAAAGGGAATATCACGGCGATTACAAGAAGGCCCGCCCCTGTGTGTGCGGGGTTCCTTATCCACCGCCATCGAGCCCTGTCCCTACATATTGGATCGGCGTTCCATCTCCAGCAAGGCGAGGAATTCCTCAGGCGATATGACGGTGGGAAACCAGGGACAGACACCTGCCTCGTAAATCGTTGGCTATCAATATCTCTTTTCCGACCTGGCATGTATCAGCCGGATGCTAAGCGGCCTCCACTTCAATGCTCATCAAACAGCCTGAAGTCAGCGTTTCGCCCCCCCCACACAGGCCTCGATTTCCATGAACATATCCGAAGGAACGAGATTCGCGGGATCATTCGGCCACGCCAAGCATACGCCTGACAACCTGACGGCGGTATGATTCACGTTCAGCGTACTCCTGCATCCAGCTTAAAATGTCGATGATCGCCGCGTCCCGGGCAACCTGAATCCATGTATCCGCCAGGGCCCTGGCCGACTCGGCAGTGGCCGGCATGATCTCTTTATCGATTCTTAACCAATTCCCATCCCTTCCCCGGACCGTCAGCTTCTCGTTGTGCTGGGATATTAAGTCGTCAATCGCCGTTATGTGGCTATTCAATTCCTCCTCAATTTCCCGGGAGAGTATGCCGTGCCCCTCAAAATATGACTCAGTCAGGATTCCAACAGCCGCCTTGTGGCAGATCAGGTCAAAAGGCAGCAACAAGACGGTCTCAGCGCCCAAACCAGCTATAAACGGATAAGTTGTCGCTTCGGCATCAGCATGGCATGCCTCCAGTTCGTCAAGAACGGCGCGCTGTGACTCCCCCGCCCCACCATGACCTCTTTGGCCGACGATCCATTCATAAGCCTTTTCAGCGGCCTCAGTAAAGGCGTCCTGCAGGCTTATTCCCTGCAGGGCAAGCTGATACATCGCAAATTCAGCTTTAGCTTTGTCGTTCCGGGTCCCGATGGCCATATTAACGGTGAATACCAGATGTTTCAGCATGGCATACTCACTACTCAGCCGCTTGACCTCAATCTTTTGTTCGCGTAGCTGCTTCTTTTCGGGAAACCTGGCTTCTCCCTGCTTAATAAGCATCCGTTGAGCTTTTTGGCAAAACAGTACCCCTCCCTTGATGTCAGCCCGGGAAAAATCGGCCAGCGAAGGATATTTCCTGATTCCATCGACAAACCGGATAGCCCACTCCTTCGGGGTCAGTTGCGCTTCTATGGTTTCAATACGTTTCTCGCTCGTTGCAATGCTCATGATGCCTCCATTATGGTTAAGTTTGATGGGGTGCGGTGCCCTTTGACCGCCGCCTCTAATTCAGCCAGTCGGCTTTCGACTTCGCCTTGTTCAAGCGCCTTCAGGATGACGTTGGCAAGATATCCGACTGCATTGGCAATGCGGGGGTCAACTTCTCCATGCCGAACCTCATCAGGGATCAGGGACAGGCACCTGCCGCGTAAGTCGTTGGCTATCAATATCTCTTTTCCGCCATGGCATGTATCAGCCGGATGCTGGGAGGTAGATGGGAATACCCGGGAAGAGGAAATACCTGCCAGAACGGCACCAGTCACGGCGCCGATTCAGCAAATCGCGGGTAACAATCGCCTTCTGCCGATCAGTAATTTGCTGCTGGGCCGGAGGGTGGTGGACTGAACGATCTTTGAAGTCTCGCTGGCGAAATTGATTTTAAAGGTAATCTGCCTGGAGAAATCCTACATTTTCCATGTGCTCAGGTGAATGAAAAGTGATTATTCTTTTCTCTCTCAGAAAGGATGCGGCTTGCAGGAGACTGGTTTCAAACGAATCAAAATTCTCGTATACAATCCACCCCTGCGTGATTCCTGCCTTCTTCACCATATACCGCAGTTGGCCGCAAATAACGGCAACCCACCCTCTGGCGCCATTGCTCAGGTCGTCAATCCCGGCAGGGATATGCTCATGTCACCCCGCGCACGTCCGGCCCGCGAGATCCCGAGGGCTCAATCTCAACGCTCATGCCCTTCTCATTGAAAAAAGCCATGATCGTCGTTTCGATATGTTTATAATGTTTGGGCATAGTCAGCCACTAAGTTTCGGAACTTCTTTGGTCAAGCTTTGAAATGCGCTCGCAATTCATCTGATTGCTGATCAAATTTCTTGCGATTTGATTGCTTAACCCGTCTTTCCCAAGTTCTGGAGTTTCCAGCGCAAGGCTGGCAGGTCGGCCAGATGGGGGCACTGCATCAGGCTCCAATCGGGTTCGGCCAGCACAAGGCTGAGAAGAAATTGCCGGTGGCGAGGTTCATGTTTTGTTCATGGTACCTTGAGTATGAGGGTTTGCCCATCAGGGAGTTGCTTGACCCAGCGGCTGCTGCCAAGCCGGTTGGAAACCGCATCACGGGCCTGTTCGGCCCATGGCAGGCCGAGTTCATTTGACCATTGGATGCAAAGCCGCAGCGTCTTGATCTGGCGGCAACCCCGTAGGAGCGCGATTATGATTTCGGGCCTTAGAAATGAGGTCATTTCCATAATACTCCGAGCCTCTTCGATTTCCTGCCGGAGGCCCACCTCACTCAGCAGTTCGAGTAACCCGCGTTCTGGCTCCGACACGGCCACACCGCCTGGCGATTCGGGGAGTGAGCTCAAAGCAAGCCCAGGCTCCAAGGTGGCATCAAAGAGGCCGCGACTCGTGTATCGGCAGGCTAATCTTTCGGCAAACCACGGCGGAAGGCGCACGTTTCTGGGTCCCCACAAAGAGAGTGTTTCCCGGAACGCGACGTTATGCGCTAGGCCTCGCCAAGCCAAGGCTGTTTTTCCTCCGATATGGAGGCCAGGGATACGCCGTGCAAGAACGCCCAAACTGGGGTCGCGCTGTAGCTGATCTCCTGCGAACATGAATACACCCCTGCCCAGCCGTTCCAACCAGCCGGATTGGACATAGCGATAGGCCAATGCGGGATACACCCCCACTGAAGTCAGATCGCGGACGTCGATCGGCCTCCCTCGAGGGAAGGAGGACTGAAGTCGCTTGATTATGTTTGTGCGTACAGGTGAACTCATAATTTATCTATAGCAGAAATTAAAACGTCATCAAAGAGTATTTACGTCAGAATGGTGGCTTTCCAAGGATAACCAGATTCATTCATCCTGCCACATGTAAACAATCATTGATACGATAAAGTTGCTTGCTTTATCGTTTGAAATTGATTTACATACCCCCGTGAACCTTGAAGCAGAGTATAGACGGTACATAGAGGAAGCAACCGGCACCGCCCCCCTCATCGAAGAAGTCCAGAGCGAGATATCCGGAAGGCTACCGCTCTATTTGCGCAGCTATTACCGACTGGCGAAGACTCAGCTTTTCGGTCGCCAGTCCCTGCTGGCCATCCAAAATCCCGACACAGACACCGCCACGCCGTCGGAATACGCGCGGCATCACAATACACTCCGGTCCAGTTTAGACAACGAGGTGGTGCTGGTACTGCAACAGGTTTCTTCCTACGGTCGACAGCAACTCGTCCGTCTGGGAATACCCTTCGTGGTTCCGCATCGCCAGGCATTCCTTCCGCCCATGATGGTTGACTTGCACGAACGCTTCCCGCGGACGACAAGCCAGCCTGTCAGCCGACTGGCGGCCGCCGCACAGGTGGTTCTGCTCCGGCATCTTCTAGGCAGACACGTCGAGGGAGTCTCACTTCGCGAACTGGCAGGTGAACTGGGCTACTCGGCAATGACCCTGAGCACCGTACGGATCGAACTGGAATCCTTGGAGCTCTGCAAGTCGATCCAGCAAGGCCGCAGCACTCACATGGAGTTTCCGGCACCCATGCGCGAGCTTTGGGGGCGCGCCGAGTCACACCTGCTGAGTCCGGTAAAAGCGCGCCATTGGGTTCGTTTCATTCGCAAGGACGAGCGGAATCTCCACGCGGGCCTGACCGCCTTGGCATCATCTTCCATGGTTTCCGATGATGAACTTCCCACCTACGCCATGAAGAGCTCCGACTATCGGGCCCAGTTGGAGCGAGGAGACATAGTCAGATGCCTCGGTCCTGAAGACGCCCAAGCGCGCGTGGAGTGCTGGGCCTACGATCCCCGACTGTTGTCGGACGAACCCACCGTTGACCGATTGTCTCTGTATCTGAGCCTGCGCGGCACACACGACGAACGTATCGAGAAAGCATTGACCGCCCTTCTGGAGGGCATGCCATGGTAAAGGGCCTCCAGAGATTTCGGGAATACTTCAGCGATCATCCGGACACTTTCGTGGTGATCGGTGGAGTGGCGTGCGACGAGTGGTTGGGACTGCAGGGGCTTCCCTTCCGCCCTACCAAGGACGTGGACATGGTCCTCATCATCGAGGCGCTGACGCCAGCCTTCGTGTCCCGCTTCTGGGAGTTCGTTCGTGCCGGGAAGTACGACAACCGCCACCGGTCGACCGGCAAACGGACTTACTACCGCTTCAGCAAACCGACAGAGCCGGACTTCCCGGCCATCGTCGAGATCTTCAGTCGGCAGCCGGAGGGCCTAGACTTGGCGGCCGGTCAGGAAATCGTGCCTATTGCCATCGCCGACGAACTCTCCAGCCTCTCCGCCATCTTGATGGATGACGACTACTACCGGCTGATCCTCGACTGCAGGATCATGTCCGGCGACCTCCCGATCGTCACCGCCGCGGCGCTCATCCCGCTCAAGGCGCGCGCCTGGCTTGACCTGACGCAGCGGCGCGAGGCTGGCCAGCAAGTGGATGACAAGGACATCCGAAAGCATCGCCGCGATGTATTCCGCCTGGCCGCCGCGTTGCCCGCCAACACCGGTCCCGTGATCGCGGAGTCCGTGCGCGCCGATCTCCAGCGGTTCGTCACCGCGTTTGCTCTCGAATCGCAAGAATGGCCGGATCTGCTCAAGTCATTGAAGGCGGATCTTGGTGCAGCCATGCCGCGTCCGCAGGATCTTTTGGCCGCTCTGGAGTCATATTTCTCTCTGACCCGCACAGGATCAGGCTGAAAATACGGTCACGAAGCACGATAATAACCATCAGAATGGCACCAGTTCAGGCTGGTCTGGCTCAAAGGAATCCACGACATATTTGCCATCCCGGATAACGACGTGGGCGTAGCCGCGCTGGTTCTTGTCATTCCGCCGGATGTCGGTCCGTTTGTGGGCGTGATGGAGCGATACCATGTGATCACAAACCAGTATTTCGAACTGGCGAACTGAAACGGGCTGCCAGCCCTGGGAATCGCAGAAAAGGTTGTAGTCGGTGAGAAGTTCTGACACGGTCACATCACCGGACGGGTCTTGTGTAACGCATTTGGAAACGAAGTGGCGAACACTGTCAGACTCGCAAAGTAGTCCGTCAACGCGGTGCTTCTGGGTCTCGGTCAGTTGGATACGCCCGTGTACACGGAGTTCCTCGATCAAGTTCATGGCACCCTCGATACACCAATTGAGGATACCAGGGCCTTCAGTCCGGACTAACTCGCGGGCAAAGTTCGGTATCGGCTTGGCCGTTGGGGGCTGGGTGAAGTCAACGATGAGCATGCGCCGACGCCAGGCCTCGGTGTCAGAGTCCAGCCGGACGTGGAGCCGGGTGTTGGTGGTGATAATGACGGCGAAGTCCCCGATGACCTCAAACCGGTGTTTGACGTTTTTCTGTTCAGCACTGAGCCGATCTCCGCCGGTCAGGGGTTTGAGTACATGGGCCGCCCGGTTATCCAGGAAATTGCCGGGAACGTCTTTGCCGCAGAGGAGTGTCTTGCCCAGAAATCCGGCAATCTCGAACCGCTCGGAAAGCAGTTGGACTCGGAGTTGTGCCACGTTGTGGGGGCCGATGATGGTCTCGAGGATCTCCACAAGAGTCGATTTCCCGCCCCCGGCAGTTCCGCGGATGACGAGGAACCGCTGGGCAGGATTGCCGCCCAGGAGACAGAGCCCGGCGTAGCGCTGCAGCAGGCTGATGTCCTCTTCCGGCAAGGCTGGCCGGAGCAGGTCGTCAAGGAAGCGGGGACATGTTGCGTCCGGGTCGTAACAGATTTCCGACCGGTTCCGGGAGTAATAGTCGGGGCTGAACTCGTGGAGCGCAGGTGGATCCTCATCCAGGTGGATGACGCCATTGCCGACATGGATGACGGATTGCCGACGCAGGAAAGCGTCCGCCTCCTCCGCCATACCCCTGAGAAACCGCAGAATCTGGCTCATGAATGACTCCGAGCGTTTGCGCAGCAACTCGGCTGCACCATAGGAATTGAGCAGAACCTGAAGGCTATCTCCCATTTCCACCACGACACGGCTCTCGGTCTTGGGTTTCCATAATCCGGTGGGGTCGTCATAGCAGTAGAACATGGCCAGCGTTGGCTCAAAGAGAATGAGATTGTCGCGCTTGTGGCGGGCCGCAACGAACATCTGATTGATTTCCGTGGGTTTGTCGTTGCCGTCCAGCAGGATTGGAGGGCCACATTGCGCCACGAGTTCCTCGTCTCCACCGGCCGCCGTCACGGTCTGGATTTCCCGTCTGACCGGTTTATCGGTCTTGGGTTCGTATTTTTCGCGCAGAGCCTTCCAGTTGTTCCCCTGGCAACTGTCGTGCTGGCAGCGGAAGCCGAGAACCCCGCTGGCACGCATGGTTATGACGGCGGAGCGGTCATCGTGGGCGGGCTCGAACGGGCAGACGCGCAGAACCCATTTCAGGCCATCGGCGTAAGGTGTGGCCGGCCCAGGCTCGCAATGGGACAAGTGCTGGTCAATGAACTCCTCCATCCGGGCTTTGTCCCAACTGACTTTACCCTTTTTCATCGGATCTTGGGCGCGGGGCGGTTTGGGCTCCTCTTCGACGACATCACCACCAGTTATGGCGTCAAGAAGCCCTTCGGGAATGGGATCAATCTGATCCGGAACATGGAGCAGGCGTGACATGCGGTGTGGACGGCCCAAGTCAGGGCAGTTGTCGCCTTTCATGGCCTTGGTTCCATAGAGTTTCACGATGCGGGAAGGGTTGAATACGGCAGTGTCAACCTTCACCGCGGTATCAGAGAAGCGCAGATCGAGCGCCTTGAGGCATCGCTTGACCCGTTCGTCATCATTCGGCAAGTCAATGCGATAGAGTTGATGGTAGCCGTTGCCCGAATCGGCCACGATGGGCGACGGCCAGCCAGCAGCCTGCAATGCCCGGTAAACGTCCTGGCACCGGGCATGGGCTTGGGCCTTCTCCTCGTCGCTGGCGGAGATCTCAGCAGGACGGACCGGGTCGAAATCCACGAGGAGCCACCGGCGGGACAGGATGTGCTTGTCGGGGGTCGTGCTATCTGTTTTCGCTTCTGTGAAACGGTTGTGACTCCGTGCGAGGAGCGCGGGGTCAATGGGGTTAAGGGTAATGTAGATACCCTTAGCGGCATCCAGGCGCAAGGCGATGAGAGACTCCACCACGCGGCCGGGATCGTCAAAGTATCCGAATATGGTCTTCGGTTGATAGTTCCGGCCCGACCTGTATGGGATCAGTATCCGGATTTCAAACGCCTGTTGCGGTGCTACCATGACAGCCAGCGCGCGCTTGATCTCGGCGGGATCCAGAAGTGGTGATGGTACTGCGTTCATAAACCGCCCTGTGTTTTTTACGTTTCAGTCCCGCCGGTGGCGAAACGGTCCAGATAGGTCATGATGGAGGGCAACCAGACAAGCCGGGTGCCGCGAAGCGCGCCGGGCCGCTTCAGGTTGGCCGTCCGGATCCGGCTCGCCTTGATGAGCTCGTAGTAGGCGGCGCGGCTCAGGCCCGTGTGCGGGCAGCGGCCGCGGGTGGGGAGACGGATCCACTTGGCGGGGTATGTCTCATCGCCTCCAGCCGTGGAGTCCGCTGGCGCTTCGGTTAGAATCATGTTTCGTGTCATTGTTGTGCCCTTTTAATTTCCGCAAAGCTTCATTGCTTTGCATGGGGGACACTCTGACACGTTGCCGGACTAAAATGCCACACGCCGCACTCTACATATGGGGTGGCCCTCAAGAGGGTATCCCCTCAAGAGGGGGTACCCTCAAGAGGGGTGGGGGTCTTGAGGGGTGGGCCGGGAGAGGCTTCGTAACGCGCTTTTCCCGCGCCGGCGGAGATCGTCCAGTTTCTCGTGAGGCTTGTTACCATTCAGCAGGGCATACACTCGCGTCCCGTCGAGGGTCGCAAAACGGAGTGTGATTTCTGGCCGGACAGCCTTGTTCCACCATTCGTCCGCCGTGGCCTTTGTCAGCGGCGGCAATTTGTCATAATGCAGGGTTGCAGGGCGGCAATGTTGGAATGAGACGAGGTACTCGTCCTCAGTCATGGCGTCAATGCGGCTCGCGAAAGCGTTATCGCCCTTCGAAGGGTGCTTCTTGGATCGCTGCTCGGCGTAAACCTTACGAGAATGGGTGTACAACTCGCGCCCTGACCGCAAGTGTTCCTGAATCCACCCGATGAGCTCGACCACTTCGGCTACCAAGTGAGTGATCGGTGAATCGAGTTTGTGTGTCGAAGCGCCCTCCATATGGCAAAGGCAGTCCTCCGACAGATGAAGGGTCTCGGCCACCGTCTGAAAGTCATGAGTGAAAGTTGCCGGCCGTGCCCGGAGTGAGGGCAGGAAGAGGGATCGGCGAGCATACCGCTCCAGTACGGGGGCCGTCTTTTTGTCGAAAGCAAGGTCATGAACTAACTCCGTTAGGAATTTTGCGTCCCCCCATGCCGACGCAACGAAGTCGGGGTGACCGGCATGTGCGAAACTGGCAACCAACCGAGTCAAATACGATATGCGAGAACAAAGACACTGGGCCGCCTCATCGGTGGAATGGTCTTGGGTGCCGTCCACACTCTTCAGCCTGTAGTGAAGTGCCCCTTTGTCAATTAAGGCAGAGAAAAGCTCGAGCGCATCGTCCAGTTGAGCCTGGGCGGTCTGCGATGCCTTCCAGGGGTCCTCGGCGATCATGGTGGCATGTTCCGCCTTCCGTTGATCCCGTCGTTCCCTCCAAGCGTCCACAGTGGTTTTGGGGGGTTGGGGTGGCTGATCGGATTTCGCCAGCGTAGCTGAGGGTTTCCGGGATGAATTCGGCGCCCGCTTGGTGGCACGCGTGGGTTTCTGTTTGCGAATCTTCTTCATTTTGGTGGGCATCTTTTTCATGGCATTCCCCTTATTTCTCTTTACTGGTCAGGTTTGGCAGGGCGTCGACGGCTCGTCGCAGGGTGGCGCGATCAATTTTCGTGTAATGCCGGGCTATGGCCGCCGATTCGTGACCCAGCAAGGCCATGGCCACAACATCCGTCACTCCGTGATTCCGCAAGGCGCTTGCCGCCGTATGGCGCAACGAATGGAATGAGAGTTCATTCAACGCCCGCTTGGCTTCGCGTCCCTTCTTCTGCTTTCCGTGGGTGCGTTTCGGCATAAGACCGGCATCGACCATGATGTTGTAGAACCGATTGCTCAAGGTCCCTGTGCGATTCCCTTCGTATGCCGTTGGGAACAAAGGTGCCTGGGGATCATCACTCGAAGGCAGAGCCATTATGTATTCGACCAGCGGGCCAGCCAGTGGGACGTGCATCGGCCTTTTTGTTTTCTGGGCGGTGTAGTGAAGATCGCTAGAGGCAAGATCCACATTGGCCCATGTCAGGCCGGCGATATCCGAAAGGCGGGCGCCGACGTAGTAGCCAAAAAGGATCATGCCTCGCCATTCAGTATCCGCGACAGCGAGAATGAGCTTCAATTCGTCCATCGTAAATGGGCGACGCGTGCCTCGTGCTCCCTTTATGGGGGTAATCTTTGAGAACAGGTCATCATCCAGCAATCCGTCCTTCCGCGCCTGCCGCCATGCACCCCCCAGGATCTTCAGCACTTTGTTCACGCTGGCGGCCGCCATACGCCTCGCCATGGCGTCCCGAAAGGACGACACATCCCTCAAGGCAATTGTTTCAATGGGGCGGTTTGCCTTGGCGCCCAGGTGGTCAAGAAGGGCATTCCCGGCACTCCGATACTGGACAAGGGAGGATTCCTCAACTTCCAGCTCTTTCTTGGCAAGCCAGTGTTCCATGAATTCTTTGACCGTGCTCGCGGACATCGTTTCCTTGTTGGCTCTGGCGAATATGTCCGCCAAGACCTTGCGAGCGCGTTCCTGGGTCAACCGGCCTTCCCTGCCGGTTTTCGCTGCCTCTGCCCATTCGAGGCAGCGGCGCATGGCCTCCTTCTTGTTGTCGGTTCCGGTAGACTTCAAGGTGCGGAGTCCATCGCTGTTGTAAAAAGCGGCGTACCAATACGGACGGCCATCCCTTCGGTGTATGCTTGGCATCAGATATTCTTTCTGTATATAGTCAGCACCCAGACATTCCCCTCTATCTATGGATAACGTAATGGATAACGTTTAGGGATGTCAACGACATCTTAGATGTCTAAATATTGAGCAAAAGTGTATATTTTGAGGGCGGACTGGTACCGAGGGTTCAAATCCCTCCCTCTCCGCCATTAACTTATATTTCGGCACTC
>JBAXWB010000037.1 GCA_037128595.1 bacterium | reverse complement strand
CCTGGCCAGAGTCGCCGACAGTTGGAATTTCAAATGGAAAGAGTTCAATCCCATGACTGCCAGCGCATCACTGGCCCGTCTGGTAGGCGAGGCCATCGATAAGAAGAATAAAAGCAAAAACATTATCATCCCATAGAAATCCTAATCGTAATCTTAATCGTAATCGTAATCCACTGCCCCGGAAAGGATTACGATTAAGATTACGATTAGGATTAGGATTCAGACGGGAAATCACACTTAAGTAAGCGCTATTTAACTAAGATAAGGAAATATTGAAAATGAAAATGCGACTCATGTTTGTGTTGGCCGCCATGGCGGTGATCGCCGGTGGCAGCCTGTCAGCCCAAGCGGCGTCAGGAAGCACAGGCGTGGCAAAGAAGGAATACACGGCGGCGGATGAGGAGGCGGCGCGCGCCTTTCTGGACCTGCTTGTGACCGATGAAGCCGGACTGCGCGATACCAATTTGGGGCGGCGGAATAAGGACTACGTCGAAGTCGCCGCGCTGGCCCGCGCCGGCCGCTCGGCCGAGGCCATGGAACGTTTCGCGCTCTACTTCACCAGCAAGCTCCGCTATCCAATCCTCTTCGGCATCAGTCCTGAAGATCTGAGCCCTTATAGAGGATGGGGTTGGAATCGAACCCCGGCCACACCGGGAGAGATCGCCGCCGCGGACAAATTGCTTGCCGGCACGATGACCATAGGCGGCAAAGAGGTGGTTATTGGCCCGCCGGGGTCAGTCGATTGGGGTTATCCCTGGGGCGCGAGTAATCCAATGCCAGCCGACAAGGAGCCCGAAAGTATGCTATTTATGGCAAACGGTTTCGGCCCCTTGGTGCGGGCCTTTGTGGCGACGCATGACCAGCGGTATCTCGATCGCTGGGCCGCCTATATGGACGACTGGTCCACCCGCTGCACCTATTTCGATAAGATTCATCCCTGCCTGGTCTCCGATGCCGGCCATAATGGGGCTCTCCTCACCTTTCGCATGCTCGCCGCCATCGCGACGGCCCTACCCGAAAATCAGCCGGTGTTGCCGCCGACCGTGCTGGCGCATCTGCTCAAACGTGAGCTAAATCGGACCTTCCTTCCCATGGCCTATATTCGATCCAACACCCATAACTGGACCCCGACGACGGAGCTGTTGCTGCAGGCGATGATCTTTGATGAGTCGCGTCTGGCGCCACTGTGGCTACGCGAAGGCCGCCGCCGGAACCTCGAGGACGTTGCCGCCACACAGAACCTGCGCGACGGCACGGAAAACCAGCAGGACCCGTGGTATAGCGCCCAGATGTATACGGAGGCAGTCCCCAGCGCCCTGCGGTTGCTCGCGGCGCGGGAAAGCCTGCCGCTGTGGCAGGAGTATCCCGATCTCGCGGCCCTGCGCCAGGATGCACGCTGGAAGAATGAAATTCAGGAGCATCTTGAGGCACGCTGCAATTATCTGATGAACATCTGCACGCCCCAGGGGGAATTGCCGATTACCATCCGCGGCGGCGCTAAACGTAACTTCAAGTCGACGTCAAACTCCCTGCCGCCAGCGACCTGTAAAAACCCGGAGAACCAGGCCGTTCTAGCGGCGCTGGAAAATCCCTCCGCGGGCCTGCGCCCCCGGCACAACGCGGATTGGTTCCCTTACTCCGGCTTCAACATCGTCCGAGAGGGCTGGGAGAAAGACAGTGGTCATGGCGACTTGTTCTGCTCGCCGGTGCCCGGCGCCTACGGTGCCTTCCGCAGCCGCAGCAATAACAACAGCTTCGGCCTGGGCGCGTTCGGGCAGGACCTGCTCGTGACCGATTCCGGCGGTAACTACATGTATCCCTCCAGCCCCATCACCGTCGATGGCCGGCAGCAGTTTTTCCATGCGGGCCTCTACAAGGTTTCCGGCCTGTCAGCCCACAAGGTCTTCCAGGTCAGCGCCTGGACGGAGCCGTCGCCCTTTCGCTGGCATGCCTCCGAGCATCTGAACCTGATGGAAGGCGTCTATGCCGGACCGTGGGGGAATATCAACGATGCCAAGGCCGTCAAGCCCAACATCGGGACCGACGCCAGCATGCAGGGCACCATGCCTCTCGATCAGACCCTGCGCGGCATCACCCACCAGCGCCTGGCCATGTATGTCCGCGGGGCTAAGCTCTGGATTATCACCGACCGCATGCTGGGCATCGGCAGCCACAAGTATGTGCAGAACTGGTTGCTGCCACTGCAACTGCCGCCGAAGGTGCTCGCTCAAGACCTGATTCATATCGACGCTGCGGGGAAGCGTATCACGTCGCAAACCGACCAGATTCCGGGCTCCAATGGCAAAATGGCGAACATCTCGCTCTACCAGTTCACCGCGGCGTCTCTTGCCTACAACCTCGAGAATAAGCCTTCATGGCAGCGCATCGGAGTGAGCTGGCAGGGCGAAGGCCCGCAGCAGGTCGTCACCCTGATCGTGCCCCGCGCTCCCGGCCAGGCCGCACCGCAGGATCTCAAATCGATTGAACCGTTAACAAGCGGCAGCGCCGGACAGGGGTTTGCCGCCGTGACCTCGGACGGCCAGAACGTGCGCTATCTGGCCTCGACCAAGGCCGACGATGAGCTGACCATCGGCGCGGTCAAGATTCGCGGCGAAGCCTTGCTGCTTGCAGGCAATCGCGGCATGGCCCTGGGATGCACCTCCTTTTCGCTCGGAGGCAAGACCCTGAACCCGCCGGCGGCGGATTTTGAGTTTATATTTAACAGTCGAACATCGAACATTGAACATCCAACTTCCAACATCGAACCCAAATCCAAATCCGAAATTCCACTGAACACTGATAACCGGTCACTGCTCACTTCTTTTATCCCCATCTACCGCCCCATCGACCCGGTCACCATTGGTCCAGAACGCAATGTCTTTGCGGACTCCGTTGAGGTGACCCTGGCCAGCAAGACCCCGGGCGTGGAGATCCGCTACACCCTCGATGGCAGTGATCCCACACCGCTCTCGCCGCTGTATTCAGCCCCGGTGAAGCTGCTGCAGAGCACGGTGGTCAAGGCTCGTGCGTATCGCCCGGGAGTAAAGGAAAACCCGTTGGAGCTCAGCGGCACCCAGGCCACGGTTCCCAGCATGGCTGTGTTTGATAAGGCCAAGCTGGCGGCGCCTTCCAACATCGGCAAGGTGTCGCCGGGGCTGGCCTTCCGGTATTTCGAGGACGATTGGCGCACGCTCTGGAGCGGCGTCGACCGCCTGCAACCCAAGGCGACAGGGAACGTCGGGAACTTGTGGGATCTGAATCTCGTGCCGGCGGACAACCCGCCAGTTGCCGCCACTGCCGCCGCCCCGCGCGCCAGGTATTATGCCGTGGAATACAGCGGTTACCTCAATATCCCTGAAGACGGTGTGTATACCCTCCATGCGCCACGTGAGTTCGTCTATCCCGATGTGCAGTCCGGCTACGAGCTGAAGGTGGTCTTGGGCAATCGCATGGATTCCGGGCCATGGGCCTCCGGGCGCGTGGTGGGCACGCAGGAATGGTATCCTTCCACGCGGTTGCACGCCTTGGGCAACTGGAGCGTCGCGCTCAAGAAAGGCTTACAGCCGTTCAAGGTGGTCTGGTGCGATTTCCGAACGGATGCCGCCCAGCGGCTGAACCTGCCGGGCATCAAGGATTATGTCTGGACCGGGGTCACGCCGGACCTGCGCATCTCCGGCCCGGGCTTGGATCGGCAGCCGATTCCTGCGGGGTGGCTGAGGCATTGATAACCGCAGGTCAATCTCTGGAAATTAGTCTGTGAGGTAGAGGTTCAAACATGGATGTACAGGATAGACAGGATGGGGAACTTTGGTTCCGGATATTCCGGGTTGGGAGAATCAGTATGAAGATAGTCGGAAGAAGAATCTTTGGAGTGATGGGGCTGGTTTCGTTGTTTGCAACGGTCTCCTATGGGCAGAACGTGTTGTCCGCGACCACACCAGCTCCGGCTGCGGTGCCCGGAAGCGCGGGCGCACAAAAGAAGGAATACACGCCGGCGGATGAGGAGGCGGCTCGCGCCTGTCTGGACCTGCTTGTGACCGACGAAGCCGGACTGCGCGACACCAATTTGGGACGGCGGAGTAAGGACTACGTCGAAATCGCCGCGCTGGCCCGCGCCGGCCGCTCGGCCGAGGCCATGGAACGTTTCGCGCTCTACTTCACCAGCAAGCTCCGCTATCCATCCCGCTTCGGCATCAGTCCTGAAGATCTGAGCCCTTATAGAGGATGGGGTTTGGATCAAAACCCGGCCACACCGGGCGAGATCGCCGCCGCGGATAAATTGCTTGCCGGCACGATGACCATCGACGGCAAAGAGGTGGTTATTGGCCCGCCGGGGTCAGTTGATTGGGGTTATCCCTGGGGCGCGAGCAATCCCATGCCCGCCGGCAAGGAACCCGCCAGTGCGCTATTTCTGGCAAACGGTTTCAGCCCCTTGGTGCGGGCCTTTGTGGCGACGCATGACCAGCGGTATCTCGATCGCTGGGCCGCCTATATGGACGACTGGTCCACCCGCTGCACCTATTTCGATAAGATTCATCCCTGCCTGGTCTCCGATGCCGGCCATAATGGGGCTCTCCTCACCTTTCGCATGCTCGCCGCCATCGCGACGGCCCTACCCGAAAATCAGCCGGTGTTGCCGCCGACCGTGCTGGCGCATCTGCTCAAACGTGAGCTGAATCGGACCTTCCTTCCCATGGCCTATATTCGATCCAATACCCATAACTGGACCCCGACGACAGAGCTGTTGCTGCAGGCGATGATCTTTGATGAATCGCGTCTGGCTCCACTGTGGCTGCGCGAAAACCGCCGCCGGAACCTCGAAGACGTTGCCGCCACACAGAACCTGCGCGACGGGACGGAAAACCAGCAGGACCCGTGGTATAGCGCCGTGATGTATACGGAGGCAGTCTCCAGCGCCCTGCGGTTGCTCGTGGCGCGAGAAAGCCTGCCGATCTGGCAGGAGTATCCCGATCTCGCGGCCCTTCGCCAGGACGCACGATGGAAGAATGAAATTCAGGAGCATCTTGAGGAACGCGCCCATTATCTGATGAATATCCTCACTCCCCAGGGGGAAATGCCGATTCCCATCCGCGGCGGCTTTAAACAGGGCGTCAACCCGCCGTTAAACTCCTTGGCGCCCGCGACCTACAAAAACCTGGAGAACCAGGCCGTACAAGCCGCGCGGAAGGATCCCGCCGCGGGCCTGCGCCCCCGGCACAACGCGGATTGGTTCCCTTACTCCGGCTTCAACATCGTCCGCGAGGGCTGGGAGAAAAATAGCGGGCATGGCGACTTGTTCTGCTCGCCGGTGCCCGGTGCCTACGGTGCCTTCCGCAGCCGCAGCAATAACAACAACTTCGGTCTGGGCGCGTTCGGGCAGGACCTGCTCGTGGACGATGCCACCGGCCACTACATGTATCCCTCCAGCCCCATCACTGTCGATGGTCGGCAGCAGTTTTTTCATGCGGGCCTCTACAAGGTTTCCGGTCTCTCGGCCCACAAGGTCTTTCAGGTCAGCGCCTGGACGGAGCCGTCGCCCTTTCGCTGGCATGCCTCCGATCATTTCAATCTGATGGAAGGCGTGTACGCCGGACCGTGGGGGAATCTCAAGGATGCCAATGTCGTCAACTCCAAGTACGGGCCCGACGCCAGCGGGCAGGGTACTATCACGCTCAGTCAGACCCTGCGAGGCATTACTCACCAGCGTCAAGCCATGTATGTGCGCGGTGACAAGGTCTGGATTATCACCGACCGCATGCTGGGCAACGGCAGCCACACCTATGAGCAGAACTGGTTGCTGCCCCTGCGACCCACGCAGGAGATGCTCGACCAGAAGAAGATTCCCATCGGAGAGAACGCACTGATTGCGTTTGCCAAGGATCAGATTCGCATTGATGCCGCCGCCAAGCGCATCATCACGCAGGCCGATGTGGTGCCGGGCAAGCTTGAGAAAAAAGCCAATCTCTCGCTCTACCAGTTCACCACCGCGAACTTGGCCTACAACACCGAGAACACGCCGCCGGCGTTTGTTTATGGCCTCTACTATACATACGGCTGGCAGCGTATCGGCGTGAAATGGCAGGGCGAAGGCCCGCAGCAGGTCGTCACCCTGATCGTGCCCCGCGCTCCCGGCCAGGCCGCACCGCAGGATCTCAAATCGATTGAACCGTTAACAAGCGGCAGCGCCGGACAGGGGTTTGCCGCCGTGACCTCGGACGGCCAGAACGTGCGCTATCTGGCCTCGACCAAGGCCGACGATGAGCTGACCATCGGCGCGGTCAAGATTCGCGGCGAAGCCTTGCTGCTTGCAGGTGATCGCGGCATGGCCCTGGGATGCTCCTCCTTTTCGCTCGCGGGCAAGAAGCAGCCCCTGCCTGCGACGGATTTTGAATTTACACTGAACACTGATCACCGGTCACTGCTCACTTCTTTTATCCCCATCTACCGCCCCATCGACCCGGTCACCATTGGTCCAGAACGCAATGTCTTTGCGGACTCCGTTGAGGTGACCCTGGCCAGCAAGACCCCGGGCGTGGAGATCCGCTACACCCTCGATGGCAGTGATCCCACACCGCTCTCGCCGCTGTATTCAGCCCCGGTGAAGCTGCTGCAGAGCACGGTGGTCAAGGCTCGTGCGTATCGCCCGGGAGTAAAGGAAAACCCGTTGGAGCTCAGCGGCACCCAGGCCACGGTTCCCAGCATGGCTGTGTTTGATAAGGCCAAGCTGGCGGCGCCTTCCAACATCGGCAAGGTGTCGCCGGGGCTGGCCTTCCGGTATTTCGAGGACGATTGGCGCACGCTCTGGAGCGGCGTCGACCGCCTGCAACCCAAGGCGACAGGGAACGTCGGGAACTTGTGGGATCTGAATCTCGTGCCGGCGGACAACCCGCCAGTTGCCGCCACTGCCGCCGCCCCGCGCGCCAGGTATTATGCCGTGGAATACAGCGGTTACCTCAATATCCCTGAAGACGGTGTGTATACCCTCCATGCGCCACGTGAGTTCGTCTATCCCGATGTGCAGTCCGGCTACGAGCTGAAGGTGGTCTTGGGCAATCGCATGGATTCCGGGCCATGGGCCTCCGGGCGCGTGGTGGGCACGCAGGAATGGTATCCTTCCACGCGGTTGCACGCCTTGGGCAACTGGAGCGTCGCGCTCAAGAAAGGCCTCCAACCATTCAAGGTGATCTGGTGCGATTTCCGCACCGACGCCGCCCAGCGGCTGAACCTGCCGGGCCTCAAGGATTATGTCTGGACCGGGGTCACGCCGGACCTGCGCCTCTCAGGACCGGGCCTGGACCACCAGCCGATACCCGCGGCATGGATGTGCCATTGAATTTGATGATTCGGGAGAACATGAACGATGTCTGAAGTTGAAACTACCGCCGCAGCTGCCCAGCATGCGGTCTTGGGATTGGATAATTCCGCCAAGACGTCCCGGCATACCCAGCATCCCGAGGCCCAGTGGTTCCCCCGCGCCGGCCTGGGACTCTTTGTACACATGGGTATCGCCAGTGTGCATGGCAACCTGGATCTCTCCTGGGGCATGATCGCCAACACCCCCTGGGATGCGGCTGCCAAGGGAGCCAACAAGGTGACGCCCGAGGAATACTGGCGCCTGGCGGACCGGTATAACCCCACGGCCTACGACCCGGATAAGTGGCTCGCCGCAGCGGCCAAGGCCGGCTTCAAGTACGCGGTGCTCACGGCCATGCACCATGACGGCTATACCCTCTGGCCCAGCGGGCATGGCGATTTTGGCGTGCAGAGCCATCTGGCCGGCCGCGATCTGGTAGGGCCGTTTGTCGAAGCCTGCCGCCGTCATGGACTGAAGGTGGGCCTGTATCTTTCGCCGCCGGACTGGTATTTTGACCGCCAGGTGATGAGCTTCAACTACTACACGGCCTCCATGGATCCCGGTAAACCCCGGCCGAATGCCGCAGGGCATCCCTGGTTTGACCAGCGCCATCAACCCATCGCGCCCCCGTTGCGCACGCCGGCGCACGAGGCCCGGCTCCGGGCCATGTTCCATGGCCGCGTGGAAGAACTGCTCACCCGCTATGGCCGGATTGATTTGCTCTGGTTTGATGGCGGCACGCATGACAATACCATCCGCGACCGGGCCCGGGAGCTTCAACCCCACATTGTGATCAACAGCCGCAGTTGCGATGGGGATTATGATTGCACGGAGTGTGCGCTACCGACCCAGCGGTTCACCGGCTGGTTTGAAACCTGCCACTGCTGGCAGGCCTCGGGAATTCCGAACCAAGCGGGCACCGGCACCGTCGATGTGTGGGGTTATCTCAAGGCCGAGCAATACAAGTCCACCGCCTGGATGATTGACACGCTGGTGCGCCTGCGCCAGTGGGGTGGGAACCTTCTGATCAATGTCAGCCCGCGTCCCGATGGCGAACTGCCGGAGGTGGTCTACCAGCGCCTGGCAGAAACCGCCGAGTGGATGTGCCACAATCCGAAGGCGGTCATCGGCACGGAGGTGCTTTTGACGTCTGATTCAACCGAACCCGTAAAGGAATCCCCGCTATGATGCCCACTCTTGCTTCTCCCGAATCTCTGATCCGCGATCTCTCGGGATGGGACTACACGGTCATCGTCGCTTACCTGGTGTTCACCTTGTCCATCGGCGTGATCTGCCGGCGGCTGAACCGCAACGCCAGCGACTACTTCCGTGGCGGCGGCAATATGACCTGGTGGGTCGGCGGCTTGAGCGCCATGGGCGCGGGGATCAGCGTCTGGAGCTTCACCGGTGCCGCCGCCAAATGCTATAATGACGGCTTCGTCTACCCGCTGACGGGTCTGCTGGCCGCGGTGCCCAGCCTGATCGTCGGACTATGGATGGCCCCGCGTTTCCGCCGCATGCGGGTCATCACCGCCATGGAAGCGGTGTTTCGCCGTTTTGGCTTTGGCACCGAACAGTTCTACACCTGGTTCTCCCTGCCCATGGGGCTCTTCTGGGGCGGCATCGGCCTCAATACCGTGGGCGTCTTCATGGCCTCGGTGTTCCGCGTGGACCTGACGGCCACCATCCTGGCGGTCGGCTTCATTGTCACCTTTCTCTCGGCGCTGGGGGGGCAGTGGGCGGTGGCCATCGGGGGCGTAGTCCAGGCTGTGCTGCTGGTGCTGGTGGTGCTGGTGGTGGCGTTCTTCTCCGTGAACCTGCCGGAGATCGGCGGAATCACCCACCTGGCCGCAGCCCTGCCGGAGCGGCACTTCCGCTTTGACACGGATTGTTCGTTCGCCATCGTCTGGCTCTGGATCGGGTGGAATTTGGTGTCCACCACGATTGGCGGATTGGATATCCGCAACTGTAGCAGGTACGTGCGCGTCAAAAACGACCGCAGCGCCCGCCAGATGGTGCTCCTGTGTGCCGCTCCCACCTTCCTGCTGCTGGCGCCAATCCTGTACCAACTCCCCTCGCTCTGTGCCGCGACGGTCTTCCCGGACCTCCACGCGATCTTCCCCAATCTCAAGCAACCCGCGGAGGGGGCCTGGGTGGCCATGG
Source organism: bacterium (assembly GCA_037128595.1). Lineage (NCBI taxonomy): Bacteria > bacterium. The sequence goes on along the minus strand of JBAXWB010000037.1, from coordinate 31,004 downwards.
CCTTCAAGGTCCTGCCGCAGGGCCTCCTGGGCCTGATGGTGTGCGCCATGTTCAGTGCCACCATCGACAGTGCCGACGCAGCCCTGAACTCCAACGCCGGCTTTTTTGTCCGCAATGTATATATCAGTTATATCCGCCCGGACGCTTCCGAGAAACGCCAGGTCATCGTCGGCAAGATCACCACGGTCTGTTTCGGTCTCCTGATCATCGGAGTGGGACTGGGCATCAATGCCCTGCGGACCCTGAACCTCTTTGATCTGTTCCAGGTGCTCAATGCCGTCCTGCTGCCGCCCATGATCGTGCCGATGGTGCTGGGGGTGATCATCCGCCGCACGCCGGCGTGGGCGGGCTGGAGTACCGTGATGGCCGGCCTTTTTATCGGGCTCCTGGCCAAGTGGGCGTATTCGCCGGAAGCGGTGCAGCACCTGGTGGGCCTTACGCGGGCACTGACCGTGCGGGAGATCAATGACTCGCAGTTCATCGTCGTGAGCGTCATCACGTGGGTTGGGTCCGCCCTCTGGTTCTGCGGAACCATCCCGCTCTGGCGGATGAGTTCGGAAGCCCATCACCAGCGCGTGAACGCCCTGTTTGACGACATGCAGCGTCCCGTTGACCATATGGCCGAAGGGGGTCAGGATCAGGACACCATGCAGCTGCGCGTGGTCGGAGCCCTGTTCCTGATCCTGGGCGCCTTCCTGCTGGCCTGCATGGCCATCCCTAACCCGCTGAGCGGACGGTTGGCGTTCTTGTTTGTCGGCGGGGTGCTCTTCGCACTGGGTCTGCTGCTCTGGACCCTCTACCAACGCAAGGCCGCACGCGCGGCGAAGACCCGGGTGGAGTCTCTGTGAGCCAAGAGGAATTTTAGACAGAATGAACGAAAATAATGAAAAATAAGGTAAAACTTAAGCTTTTCAAAATGGTGATAATCAGCATGCTCACCGCAAGCAGCGTGCTGATGGCTGAAGATGCCGGGAAAAGCATGTGTATTATTCCCGCCGGCGTACAGTCCCGCAGCGACGGGCAGAGTGCCAAGATTGCCAGATTCAGCCTTTCCTCATTGGAATTGACGCATGGTGAATGGTCGGCGGTCCGCGTCTGGGCACTGACGAAGGGATATGACTTCGGTCCGGGCGTGGGGGAGACCTCTCAACATCCGGTCTCCGCCATCACCTGGTACGACGCTGTCAAGTTCTGCAATGCCGCCAGCGAACGGGCCGGCCGCACGCCGGTCTATCGCGTCGGCAATGAAGTCTGCCGGACTGGCGTGAGCGACACGGTGATCGCGGACTGGGCGGCCAACGGCTACCGGCTGCCGACCGAAGCGGAATGGGAATACGCCTGTCGGGCCGGCACCACGACCAAGTACTACTGGGGCGATGAATCCGTGGCCAGCCCGGAGAATCCCTATGCCTGGCACACCCTCAACAATGCACATGGCGAAGAGGTCAGCCCGCACCCGCCAGGTCTGAAGAAGCCCAACTCCTTCGGGCTCTATGACATGAGCGGCAATGTGGCCGAATGGTGCTGGGACCGCTTCTGGGACAAGTCCAACTGGCGGGTGCAACGCGGAGGTTCAGTGGCGCTCGACAACGATGTCACCAGCGGCTTTCGCAGTCCGGTGCCGCCCAGCTACCGGATCTACGACGCCGGCCTGCGCCTGGCGAGTTCCGCGCCGGATTGCCCGTCGCTCCGTGATCATATCGCGGCCCAGGCTATGACGGTGTCCGGGGGCTCAGAGCGACTATCCCCGGCTTACGATGGCAGCGATCCTGCCGCTGTGGCGGCAAAGTTGGTCAGTTTGCTTGATCCTACCAACCCCGAAATCAAGCCGATGGTGGTCATGCAGCAGACGGGTAAGGCGCAAGAGGCGTTGGAGGCCTACCGCGACCTTTTGGTGGCGCGTCTGCGCCAAGCCCCGGGCATAAAATACCGCCCGCCCAAGGCTCCACAGGGGACTGAAGACCTCGCCAAATGGTTCAGCGAGACGGAACGCTTGGCCACTTCAGCTAAGACTGAGTTCGACAATCTGGACAATGCCGGACGTGCCAAGCCCAACAGTTATGGTGCGCCAAGAACCTGGGATTTCGGCATGGGCTTCGTCATTTACAGCGAGGGGTGGTTAGACGTGATACGCCAAATCGTCGTCAAACTGCCACTCGATGCGCCTGCCCACTCCATTCCCGCCCGGGCGGTGGCCAATATCGTGATCTTTGCCGTCACGGATGACCTGGCCAAACCGCTGAAAGACCCGCGCAATTGCGTCGGCAACCAGCAGATTCATGTGGCCAAATCCCTGGTTCTTCTGGCCCGATACCTGCCGGAGATGCGCGATGCGGAAGCCTGGGAAGCTCTTGGGATCGACCGGTTGAAGAACGGCGCCATTGCCCGTTTCATCCTCCCGGATGGCGGCGACTTGGAGCAATCGTTCAACTACAATGCCGGCCTCTTTGACGCCAGCACGAGCATCAGCGAACTCTTTGCGGGCCAACCCCTGCCGGAGTGGGTCACGCAGATCCATGGGGCCGCCATCAACCGCAAGCGCCTGTTCAACAGTTTGCGCCTGGCCTCCGGCACCATGCCCTCGGTGGGCAACAACAGCTACGGCCGGGACATGCAGGAAACCTGCGAGAACTCGGATCCGTTCTATGATCCGCTGGCCGGGCAGATCCTGGACTGCCTGCTTTACCGGGGCAAGAAAGGACGCCCGGCGCCCGCCTTCACGTCCATTGCTTTTCCGTATAGCGGCTACTACCTGATGCGCAACGGCTGGGAGGCGGAAAGCTCCTCGCTCTTTCTCAAGAGCAGTCGGCCCGGCGCCGGTCACAATCATGCCGACAACAACGGCATCGAGCTCTGTGCCTACGGTCGGCATCTGCTGGTCGATCGCGAATCACCGCCTTACGGGGTCGGTCATCTGCCCGAGAATCAGCGCAAGGATTTCCTATGGGTCTCGGAATACAAGGGTGAAGACGCGCCCTGGACCGCCAACAACCTGCTGATCGACGGCTGCGGGCAACTCGCCGGCTTTGCCAACACCGGCTACCGCCATACCATACCCGATCAACTGTGGCACACGTCGGCGAATTTCGACTTTGTTCAGGGGGTCTGGACGCGCACCTTCAAGAGCGCCCCACCGATGGTCGCCAAGGAGGTCCGCGAGCACGCCGTGAAATACGGCGCTACTGAGGCTGACATCGCCACCCAGCTTGCCGCTGTCGAAACGCACAACGCCCAGCCGCCCCAGACCTTTGACGCCACCCACACCCGTCAGGTCATCTACCTGCGTACGGCCAATGTCTGGATCGTGACGGACGTGGCCCGGCGTACTGCCGGCAAACCGGCGCAAACCCTCACACAGCTCTGGCACTTTCCGGCGCCCGGTCTGGGCACGAATCGCGAGTATGCCGACAAGGACGGCAAGCACAGCCCGCTTGCTCCGGGCTTCACCAGGGAGCAGGTACAGTGTGACGCGGCCGCACAACGCGTGCTGACTACCAACGCCGGCAACGTTAACCTGGCGATCCTGCACGCGGTTCCCGGCACGGTGGCCTACACGACGTGGTTCGGCGACAAGTATCCCTGGCGCGGCTGGGCGAACGCCGCTCCCAGCATGGTCAGCGGCTACATCCCGGCCGTCGATCTCCACGCTACCTTTTCCGCTGACGCGCCGATCGTCACACTGTTGGTGCCGATCCCGCAAGGGCAGACCTACGAGCGGCGCATCGCGGCGTTCACGAAAGAATTCAGCAACGGGCAGACGCGCATCACGCTCACGCTCGTTGGTGGCCCCGTTGTGCAGTATAGGGTCGCCCAATCGCCGACTGAGTTGAGTGCAGGCTTGATCAAAGCGACCGCCGAAGTACTACTGACCGTGACCGATGCCAAGGGCGGCGTGCGCGGTTTGACCATCGGCTGCCGCGAGATGGCCCTCGCAGGCACAACGCAAAAAGTCAGCGGCCCGGATTTCGAGTTCGCCGTGGAAGGCCAACGCCTGGTCGATGTCCAACCGATTCGGGTACCCGATGGCTTCGCCTGGAAGGAAACCCCGACGGGAATCATGCCAGTTTATCACTAATAAAAAAATAAAGAGACATCCTAGAGGATTGCAATCATGGGTAACAACCCCAACAATTCGGCCGCCAAAATCGTCGCGGGACAGCATGATATGATTCATGCAGCCAATGGGCTTTCGCAAGAGCGGGACTATTTCCCGACATCACGGTTCATCGGGCGCCTGGCCCAATGCCGCGCCTGGGGCGGTAATTATTTGCTTAACTTCGGCCCTGACCCGGATGGAGATTTGCCGCCGGAGGCTTACAACGCGATCAGAGCCATCGGTGCCGGATTTCAGAAAGGTAAATCATGAAAAGTGAAATGATCAAAACAGTCTCAATGCGGCTCGTGCCGATCTCCAGCGTTGTCGCGCTGGCCATTCTGCTGGCCGCCGCTCCCGCATCCGCAAGCTCAGAACCCGTTGTCCGCAATACGCGTTGTTCGGAGTTTCAGTTCATGGCCTCCGTGCCGTTTACAGATGCTAAGGGCAAGCCGCAGACCACTACCGCATACCTGTGGATTCCGGAGAAATGCCGGACCATCAGGGGCATAGTCCTCGCTCAGCAGAATGTGGCCGAACAAGGCTTTGCGGAAAATGCGGCCATCCGCCAGGCATGCCGCGACACGGACATGGCCATGGTCTGGTTCAATCCCTTCTTCGCGCCGACCTTCGAGCACCCTGACCAGGATGGGGCGGTCCTGCAGAAAGCGCTGGACGAACTGGCGACCGTGTCCGGCTACGCGGAGATCGCCAGCGCGCCGTGGCTACCCTTCGGGCACTCTACCATTGGGTTTTTCACACAGCGACTGGCAAACTGGAAACCGGAGCGTTGCCTCGCCCAGATCGTCTTCAAGTGCATGATGGACTTCACCCTTCCGAACAATCGGCAAGTCCCTCTGTTCGAGCTGGGTAGCAACTTCACGGAATGGGGCCAGCAGAAGAAAGATTGGACTAAAAACGCCCCGAACTTCTGGGAGCCGACCGCCATCGGAAAAGACCGGGCTACGACCCATCGGCCCATGAGTTTCTTGCTCGAAAACGGCAGCAGCCATTTCGTCATGACCGACGCCGAAGCGGACATGATCGCGATGTATGTCCGCAAAGTCGTTCCAGCCCGCCTGCCTGCCGCCGGCGGCGTCCTCAAACCGGTGGACATTGACAGCGGTTGGGTCGTTGACTTGGACATGAGCAACCCCAGGCGATCCCCGGCGCAACCTGCGAAATCCGCAACGGACAGCGCCAAAAACGGGGTCTGGTTCTTCGATAAGGAAATGGCCATGGCCGTCGAAACACTCATGAATGTCAACTGGACCCGCAAGACCCAGATTCCGGTAATCCTCCGTAACGACGGTGCAATCCCGGCCGTTCAAGACAGTGGCTTGTTTGAAGGGGTCGCCCCCGTTGTCGGAGAGGACGGTGTCACCTTCACTCTCAAGCCCGCATTCCTTGACAGGATTCCCACCAACTTCACCACGGGCGCGGGCCAGGCGCTCGGACATTCAGACAAGGGTAAAATCCAAATCGCCTGGCTCTCCGGGAATGCTATGGTGACCGGAACCGGCACCATCCGCCCGATCGTCGACCGACTCTGGGGTTCGATGATCTATGTCCGGCATCCGGGCGACGACGAATACCGCCCGTCAATCCAGCCCTTCAACTTGGGATTCCCGAGTAACAAAACAGGAAAGCCCCAGACCCTCACCTTCCCGGAAATCCCGGATCAAGCGGCCGGAACCACGCCGCTTGAATTGAAAGCCGTTACCGATGCCGGGTTGCCTGTGGAGTATTGCGTGATCGTGGGGCCGGCGCGGGTTTCCGGCAAGACGCTGACCTTTACCGACATCCCGCCGCGCAGCCGTTTCCCGATCAAGGTCACCATCCGCGCTATCCAGTTCGGCCGTTCCATTGAGCCCGCTGTGCAGTCCACCCGCATGGTCGAACGCAGTTTTATGATCACCCCGCGTGTCGCAACCGTGATTGCCGAAGCTCTTCCCAAGGAATGACCATGAAACCACTCCTCCTCCTTCTTGCCTCCGCCGTGCTGCTCAACGCCCAGGTCAAATCCCAGAACGAGCCCACGAACGGCGCCGCCGCCGCGGCCCAGAAAGCGGCGGCGGACAAGATCATTGATGAACGCTATCTGGCCGTGCTCGCCTTGAAGCCGGTTGGCTACTGGCCGGCGGACGAGGGGAGCGGCGAGACGCTGAACGACCGTTCCGGGAATAAAAACCATGGTCGTATCATCCACGTCCCATGGGACAAGGGCCTGCTTGACTTCACCGGCGCCTACCAATGGGCCGAGATCCCGGCGAGCACGAAGTATCAGAGCAAGTCGCTCACCATCGGGGGCTGGGTATTCATCCGCTCAAAGGTCGAAGGTTCAGACTCGACGGGCCGCATGGGGTTGCTGCTCATCGGCAACAAGGACGGGGTGAACGCTGTCGGTGTGCAGCTTTGCGTGCGTAGGCAGGAATTGATAGATGTGGTCAGCAAAGGTAAGCCGGATGTGTTTAGGACGTGGCTCTGGTCACCGGAGAAGCGCCTGGGTGAAGGCAAGCCGTCGCTCTCCCTGGGTGAGTGGCACCATCTTCTCTATACCTTCGAGGCGACTCGATGGAAAGATGCCGCAGACCTACACGGCAAAGGCTCGCTCTATCTCGACGGACACCTGCTTGCGACCAACGAGGACATCCCTTACAAGAGCGAGAACCGGAGTATCCAGATCGGCAACGATGCCTACTGGTGGCATCAGATGACTGGAAAATCCGGATCGCTGGACGGATCGGTGCGGGACATGGTCTGGTTCGACCGGGCCTTGTCTGCAGAAGAGGTCGCCCGGCTTCACGCGGTGACCCGGCCGTCGGCACAGCCGAAGTTTTATGGCGAGGACATGGTTGTGCTCAATGGCCGCGGCATGGCCGCAGGGGATTTGAAAGACCTCCCTGCGCCGCAGCGCCGCGCGGCGCTGCAGCTCTTCGGCAAGAAGGATGCCGCCACCCTGCAGCCCTTGTCCAAGTCCCTTCTGCCGGTGCTGATCGCCGCCCTCCAGGAGGCCGACTGCCGGTTGCTGGCGGCGCAACTGCTCGTCAAACTCAACAGTGATCCGGCCCGCGCCGCCCTGCGCGCCGCCCTGCCGCAAATGGTCGCGGTCGTTCAGGCCGCCGACAAGGCACCGGGCGAACGTGCCGAGGCGGCCCTGGCACTGGCCGCCATGAAACAGGATGCCGCCAGCGCCAGTGCGGCACTCGCCCGGACCCTGAACGAATTGCTGAAGCAAGAGGGCGAGCGCCTGCCGCGCGTCGAGGATCTGCTGCGCAATGCCCTGATCCGGGCGTTGCTGGACATCTCGCCCAGCGACCCGCAAGCGCGCGACATCCTGGGACTGGCCCTGGCCAAACCCGTGTTTGCACTCATGGATCTGACCGGGACGCGCTTCGACGCGGTGCGGCGCCTGGTGGGCGAGCATCGCACCATGGATGCTCTTGATGCGTTCACCAAGCTGCCGCCGGTGGAGAACGGCGAGCGCTTTTTCAGCTATCGGGAACCCGGCAAACGGGATTACACCTCGATTATCCGCGACAAGGGAGTCACTTACAAAGTAGGTAGCGGCATCGCATGGCAGGGTGGGGAGCAGGTTTCCAAGGACGACTATGAGAAGATCGTCGGCAAGCTGGCCGGGAAGTATCCCCAGGCGAAGGGCTGGCGCTCATCGGACTTCCCTCGCCTCTATCGTATCCCGATCACCAAAATCAACCCCGACGGCACCCAGCAGAAAGTGTATCTGGGAGGTGAAGATTTTGTCATCGACGGCTCCGACGCGAAAATGCTCGGGTGGTCCCTCTTCGTCGATGAGGCCGGCTATATCCATCTCATTGGGGGTCAGCACAACGTCCCGAACCCCGACAGCTACATCCCCGGCAGTTGGGAAGAGATGGGGGTTCCCCGGGATCGCAACCATGCGGACTTCCCGGCCCAGATGTATTGGGTCACGAAGGAGCCCGGAAACATTGAGACCTTCGAGTTCGTCGGCCGCAAGTCCGATCCCCGCGCCATCCCCGCCAGCTATTTGAATTACATGGTCTTCCTGCAGAGCCCCGCCAGCAAGACCTACCTCTACGGCCGGGCCAATGCCTGTGGCTGGCAGTGCTGGGGCATGTTCAGATACGATGCTAAGACCAAGCGCTGGGCGACAGTCGGGGGCGACCCGTTCGATCTGATCGAGTCGGCGCGGCACCATGACGCCAACTGGCTGAACTATCTGCACGATCCCGCCCGCGGCTCCGCCCCTAAAGCTCCCACCGCCGAGCGCCCGCTGGCCTGGGCCTGGCAGCCTAACTTCTACAATTACTGCCGGGATGACTGGGGTGCTAAATTCGATAAGACCGGTCGCCTGCACATAAAAATGAGGATCGAAGGACTCGACGGGGACGGGTATGTCCGGTTCTCCAGCGTTTACGCCTATTCCGACGACGACACCAAGACCTTCCACCGTGCCGACGGCTCTCCGGTTGCTTTGCCTCTGACCACCAATCCGGCGCCGGACCACAATGCCGACCTGCTGCAAAATAACACCGGCCAATGGTGGGACCTCTGGCTCTCGCTCATGAACCACGCCGGATTGAAGTGAAAATCAGCGAATGTCCACAATACGCGCTGCCCAGTTTGGCCGTTCCCTTGAGCCCGCAGTGCAGTCCGCCCGCATGGTCGAACGCAGTTTTATGATCACCCCGCGCGTCGCAACCAGTCCGTAATGAGAGAACAACCGACACCCCCTGGGAACGTCGCGGCAAGACAGAAGAAGGGTAAGGAATTCGGAATATGGCCCCGCCCATGACATTGGTGGTGACTGAAGTCCCTGGGGAATCTATATCAGTTCAACGACCGGCAGAGCCGAAAGAATGGTTCATGCGGGAGTCATGCAAATTGACAATAACAGCGGTGGATGATCGTTCCCTTTTTTGCAGATCCTTGGCCAAGGCGCGCACATCATATTTGTACTTTTTCGCTATGGCATCCTTTATGCGCCACACTTGCTCAATGATTTCATCTTTCATTTTCGGTATCCCCCATAAGTTCCATGGGTGTGCAAATTTCCGGGCATGGAAACCCTTTTGACGCACACACACTGCGTATTACAGGTTTCTTTTCGGCATTATCTATATGCCGACAGTTCCAGGTAAGCAGGTAATCCACTCCATGATAGGCTGCCACCGCCACATGCATAGCGTCATCTGCGGCAATCGACGGTAATGCTCCTTCATCCAGCAGGTTTGCCGCGAGGCTTGACACTTCATCCGTTATGGCGAGTTGTTGAATTCCGGCTAAAGCAGCAATTCTCCGTTGTGCTGCTTCCGTATTCCCTTGCTCAGCTTCCTTGACAACTAGTTCGGAAGTGAACAACTCAAATCGCGAACGTTGAAAAGTCCACCAGTCCTCAGTCGCTTGCTGCCAAGCCGCCGCCAGTATGCTTCTCGATGGCCTGGCCGTCAGGTAACTAACAATGGATGTTTCAATATAAACCGTTTTCATTATTTATACCGTACTACTTAAATAATCTAGCACTCGACGGATTATGGGTCAATTTTTGTCTCACTTTAATTCCTCCCGAGGGGCGCATCTGCAATTATGTTGCGCGCAACATAATTAGAGATACGCCCCTCGGTCGAGCGGGGGGGTGGGCGGATCGACTTCTTGAGTCCTGGCGACAAACAACCTGTCCCAGGCGGCCCGATGGTCTCGAAAGGACGGGGTGATCACGCCCAATTCACGACATTGAGGCCGGGGATTTTCTGATAGTGCTTCACGTTGTTGCTGACAACGGCATAGTTCAGCGTCAACGCCGTGCACCCGATCAAGAGGTCGAAATCATCAATCGTCGTCCCCGCCCTGGAGAGTGAGGCTTTTATCTCGCCAAAGCTGTCCATTACGGAGCGGGTTACATCAATAACCGGGTAGAGTTCGGCAAGGCGATGCACTTTGGCCAGATTCTCCACAACACGTTCCGATTTGCGGCAACCATGGACAAGTTCCCCATAGGTGATGACGGATAGCGCTTTGGGGCTGTTTGAGCAGGCCTTGAAGTTTCTGACAACCGGGGCGTTACCTTTGAGGAAGTAGATCAGGGTATCGGTATCAAGCAGATACATCAGAATTCTCCGTGAAAGCGCCTGGTTGTGCGCTCCTTGCGAATGGCGCCGGCGATCTCCTTCTCCGACCGGGAGTCCTCCCACGATCCGGCCAGGCCCAAAGCCTCCTCATCGGCGGCGCCCTTCCGGGTAACGGGAGTTGCCAGATATCTCTTAATAATCTCGATGACTTCCTGGCTGATGGAGCGGTTTTCGAGCGCCGCCCGTCTGCCAAGCGCCGTGTAAAGTTCCTTGTCCATGTTGCGGACCTGTAATATCGCCATCGCGTTTCTCCCGTTGAACTTCATGAAGATAGAATCATATATCATGCATCTTGGCAAGACTAAGTGTATAGGGCAGACGCATCTAAAACTTCAGCAAAACCCAGATTTTTGACAGAATTTACAGAATGTTCAAAATGGTGAGAGAAGAATCTGCATCTATCCCTAAACAATTTTGTTAATTTTGTTAATTCTGTCTAAAATTTCTCATATTGACGGAGCATTTAGATGCGTCTGCCCTGGGCTATGCCGGGTTAGGCTGATATCAGGAGGTCTGGATTCAATCTGCCTCTCATAATGCAAAGATGTGAATAGCAGTATTTGAGTATAGAAACATAACATATTTATGTGTAGTAAGTTGCAATGCAAAAAAAACTATGCAAAGTATATATACAGAGCGTCTGGTAGGCAGTATTCTATTTACATCGTATGGAAAACACCATTCATCCCGTTTCACGCGGGATTATTGTCTTTCTTGCTGTCGCACTGTTGCTGCTGTGTGCTGTGCCCGTCATGGCCTGGCGCAGCACGCTGTATCCTGCCGATTGGCAGCCGCCGACCAACGGCGCGGTCGACTTTCAAACGGATAAACTGATCCAGGACTTCTCCTACGCCGGCTATAAGGCGGGGGAAGCGCCTCTGCCCAGTATTTCCGGCCCGGTATTCACCGTGACCCAGCCGCCTTACAATGCCGACAACAGCGGAACCAACGACGCGACCAGTGCCATTCAGGCCGCGATCAACGCGGCCCAGACGGCGGGCGGCGGCGTGGTGGTTCTCCCGGCGGGCCGATACGCCGTCAGCCCGCAGGGGGCCAATACGTATGCGTTGCTGATCAACGCCTCAAACGTCGTGCTGCGCGGGGCGGGCACGGGGGCAACCTATCTGCTCAACACCAGCACGAATATGCGGGGCAAGAGCATTATCCTCGTCATCGGTCCGTCGTCGGCGGGGTTTTATTCCAGTGGCAGCGGCAGCACGGTCTTGAGCACGAATCTCCTCGGCCCGGCAGTGGATATCCCGGTGGCCAGTACCAACGGGTTTGTGCCAGGGCAATGGGTCGTGGTGCGCGCCGATTGTACCGATGCGTGGATCACCGAGCACAACGAACCGGACTGGCTGGGGTACGGCAGTTCACTCGGCGGTGTCGCCTACTTCCGCCGCGTGCTGGCCGTGTCGTCGTCGACCATCACCCTCAATGTCCCGACTCGATATTATCTGAAAACACGCGACAATGCGCGGGTGGTGCGGCTCGGAGGGAGTCCTTTGTCGGGTTGCGGCCTGGAGGACTTCTCGATCGGCAATGTGCAACATGGTGGGTCGGGGGTTGTGTCAAACGGCATCAATGTTGAGGGCACCGGGTGGGCGGAAAACGACTACACGGTTCCCGGCACGGGGGGGTATGACGCGCATGGTTCGTATGCGATCCAGTTCACGTGGGCGCGGGATTCCTGGGTGCGGAATGTGGCAACGTTCCAGGCGCCGGGGAACACCACCACGTGCCATCTCCTGAGCAACGGCATTGGCCTCAACGAGTGCACGCAGATCACCTTGACGAACCTCACTTTGCAGCGCGCTCAATATGGCGGCGGTGGCGGCAACGGCTATCTGTACCGGCTCAGCAACTCATCCGAGTGCCTGGTGGATAACTGCCGTGCGACGTTTTCACGGAGCGGCTTTGTGTTGGCCCAGATGGCGGCTTGCGGAAACGTGTTTCTCGGGTGTACCAGCACGGACAGCGCGCACCAAAACGGCGCCTCGGGTTCAGAGAACACGTACGGCGGCTACAGCGACCATCATATGCACTTCAGCCACGCGAACCTGGTGGATGCCTGCACCAGCGGCAGCAACAGCAACTGGGAGGCGCGGTACCGGCCTGACAGCGTTCCGCCGCATGCCCTGTCTTCGGCGCACGGCGTCTTCTGGAACACCGGGGGCGTCGGTCGGGGCATTGGTGCCAACGGGCCTTACGCGGTGCGAAGCGAGCAGAGCCGCTACGGTTACGTGATTGGCACGCGCGGCACGCGCACCAATGTCTGGCTCACGACGTACGGCGGGACGAAATGCGATCCGGTCGATCACGTGGAAGGGATCGGCCAGGGCGACACGCTGGAGCCGGTTTCGCTTTATGCGGACCAGTTGCAGCGGCGGCTGAACCGGATGACGGTGGCGGCGGGTGGGTCCATGACCCTCAGCAACACGGTGGTCAATTATGGCGCGCTGACGATCGGATCCGGCGGCGTGCTGCACGTGGTGAACGGTACGTTGATCGTTGGCAATTACGGTGGCTTGACACTCGGGGACGGCGCGTTGCTGCAAATGACGAATAGCACGCTGATTGCCGGCAATTACACCAACACCGGAACCTTTACGTTATCGATGGTGACCAACATCGTAACAGCCGGGGTGGGGGGGGCGATCACTCCGTCCGGTACGAACACCATGATCTCGACATGGTCGAATGTGACCTATTCCCTGACGGCTGCGGTGGGTTATGGGGTCGGTTCGCTGACGAACAACGGGGTGGTCACCAACTTTTCCGGTACGAAGACGGCAACCTACACGGATCCGGCGTCGAACATCACGAACAACCAGATCATCACAGCGGCGTTTGTGTACAACGGGGTGCGGTTTGTTCCCGGTGACTACGGGACGATTACCGGCGCCTTGGCGGCGGCACAGGCGGGCGACCAGATTGTGATCAGCAGCGGGACGTACGCCGAGACGCTGGTGGTGAGCAATACCGTCACGCTGGTCGGGTCGAATGTGACAGGTGTGGCGGGGTTGACCGTGCTGTCAAACCAGACGCTGGTGTTGAGCGGGTTCACCTCCTTTGCGGTCTCCGCCCTGGCCATCCAGTCGGGCGGCATCGTGCAAGTCAGTAACTCAACGGTCACGGTAAACGGCATGACTTTGACGGGCACGTTCACCTTGAATTCGCAGTGGGGGACGTCACCGATACCGTCTTCCTTGAATTTTTCGGCTGATTTTGAATCCTATTCCACGAATATCCCGTTAGCCCTGTGCGGAGGAGGCGGGTGGAGCGCCACGGACCCGGGGTCAATGGTGCAAGGTCCGGTGGCTCACCAGAGCGCCAAGGCGGCTAAGGTCGCGAGTGCTTCCTCCCTTTCGCTGGCGGTCAATGGCGAGGGGATCAGCAACGTCTGGACGGATGTCTGGCTCAATGACCGTGAGCCCAGGTATGCGGAAATGTCGACGCCGACGGGCACGACGAATATGGCCGTGATGCTATTTGTGAACACGAACAACCATGTCGTGATCTGGAACTCCAATGCGTGGGATGAATGCACGCTGGACGTGGCTGGGAATGCCGCGCAGGTGTTCTCTACCGGCCAGTGGGTGCGGGTATCCTTCTATGAGGATTTCACGGCCCAAAAGGCGGCGTTGTTCGTGAACGGGCAATTGTTGCGACAACAGGTGCCGTTCGTTTCATTTGTTGGCAGTTACCATGCCTTCAAACTCAGTTCAGGGGTTGGCGCGGCGTATCTGGATGATGTGCAGGTCTGGACCAATATACCGGCCACCTTGACAAACATGCCCATGAGCGACCTGGACCATGACGGGATCCCGGACGCGGTGGAGATCGCCCGGAAGGGGACTTTATATGACCGGTCTACGGGGACTATGTTGCTTGTGCACTAGTGTCCTGTAAGACAAGTCTTAAAGAAAGACTTCACCACTAATTTAAGAAATATAGGAAATAAAACTTTGAACAGAAGCTCGCAAAGACCGCGAAGAATAAGACGATATGGCGGCATTTTTATTCGGGAGTACCCGAACCAAAAATCCCGCCAAGGTGCTTCTTCAATTGAAGAAAACCGTTTTGCGATTTTCATGACTGGGGTATTCACCAGGCATCAAATCGCAAAACATTATCGGAATTTCCCTAATTTCCTCAATAAGTGGTTAAATCCATCTTCTTCGCGATCTTCGCGGGCTTCTGTTCAAACTCTTGGTTTTGGTTCTGGCGATGCCGGGTACGGGGTCTCGTTTTTCAAAGGCGATGTGAAAGGGTTGTATCATGAATAGGATGAAATGGGGAAGTTGGGTGGGCGTGCTGATGAGGGGTTGTTACAGGCATGAGCCGCGTCGCGTTGTGGCGGCCTATCGAACCGTAGCGCTGGGGCTGTTGTTTCTGGTGTTGTCGGCCCCTGCCGTCACGGCGGCATTGTTTTCCAATGGTGAACGGGTGCTTTTTCTGGGCGACAGCATCACGCGCGCTGGCGGCTGGCACTCCATGGTGAGCCTGTTCTATGAAACCCGCTTCCCTGACCAGCGCAACACCTGGCTGAATTCCGGGATCAGCGGCGACACGGCCGCAGGCGCCTTGGAACGGCTCAAGTGGGATGTGCTCAGCCACAAGCCCGACACGGTGGTGATCATGTTCGGCATGAACGAGGCCAGTCGCCCCGACCTGCCGGGGCTGATCGGCAGCGATGAGCGGGTGGAGCTTTACCGCAAGAACGTCGAAGCCCTGCTGGAGCGATTGAAACAGGCAAATGTGAAGGTGGTGCTCTGCGCTCCGAGTCCTTATGATTCCGGGGTCAAGCTGGAGTCCGCCGCGAAGCCGGAGGTCACCGCTGCACTGGCTCGCATTTCAAAGGTGGCCCGTGAACTGGCCGACAAACATGGCGCGGGGTTCGTCGATTTCTTCACCCCGATGAGCAAGATCGGCGCTGATTTCCAGAAAACCAATCCGGGCTTTACGATCATCGGCAAGGACAGGGTCCATCCCGGCGAGATGGGCAGCACAGTGATGGCCTCGCTCTTTCTGCAGGCCCAGGGCGTTCCGAACCTTGTATCCGAGACCGTGATCGACGCAGGATCCGGCCGGCTGGTTTCTTCCAGGAACGAAGAGGTCACGGACCTCAAGGCGGGTGCGGGCGAAGTCAGCTTTACACTGGCTGAGAAGGCGCTGCCGGTTCCATTCGAGGGCGACGCGCGCAAGGCGCTCTGTCTTTCGGGGGAAAACGAGCTGGAGAAGGCGCTGGCAACGATGAAAAACCCCGCCGAAGCCCACACGGGAGATGGCTGGCATTCCCAGCCGATTCAGGAGGCCTTGAACCGGCAGATTCTTCAGGTCAGCAAGCTGCCCAAGGGAGAATACGAATTACTCATCGACGACGTGGTCGTGGGCCGCTGGTGGGATGAAGATCTCTCCAGGGGAATCAACCTGGCCGGGGTCCGCGCAACACCCCAATACCAGCAGGCCCTCAAGGTCAGCCAGCTCCAGTCCAAGCGCCACCAGCTGGGGGCTTCCCAGCGGGGAGTGGCGTTCACCAAGCTCTATACCCTCACTCCCGCCGGGGTGAACCTGGATGACAAGGCCGCGGTGCAGGCCGTGCTCGAGAAGCTCATCAATGATCCCAAGGCCGGGGAGAATCCCTCGCTTGGAGCCGGAGGGTTCGCCCAGGGAATGGCCAAAACCTATTTCAAGACCCTGGAAAAGGAGGCGGAAACGGCCGCCACTCTTGCGGCTGACACCGGGGAGATCTATCGGCTCAATCAGCCAACGCCCCATCGCTATCGCCTGCGCCCCGTGGGACATCCGGTTCCGGTCGAGCAACGCCAGGCGGCGCTCGCTTCCCGGCGCAACCCGGAGCAGATGGAGAAGACGGCGCGCGAATTTTTGGATCTTCTGGTGTTGGATGGCCCCGGCCTGCTGCGCTCCAATCTGAAAACGCGCAAGGGCTTCCAGGCCGTTGCCGACCTGGCCAAGGCCGACAAGCCGGTGGAGGCGCTCAATGCCTGGCGCGACTATTTTTTCTCCAAGTTGCGCAACCCCGCGCAATACGGTCTTTCGGAGGAATCGTGCGACCCGTATGCGGGGCTGATCTCCGAAGCAGAGCGGCAGACGGTGCTCGCCAAGGCGGAGGAGATCATGCAGGGCAAGCTGGTTGCCGATGCGGCGTCCATGGCGCCGGGCGCGGTGTTGCTGCCGCCGGGCCGACCGGGTTTCAACAGCGGGACCAACCCGTGGCGGCCGGTCACATTCCAGCCGCTGGCAATAGCCTTTATGCTGACCGGCGAGCGGCGGTTCCTGGATAAATGGATCGACTACATCGATGACTGGGCCATGCATGAGACGGCCGACGCGGCCGTGCGCCCGACCGATCTGCCCGATAACACAAACGCCTATGGCTGGCAGGTCCAGCTTCTCTACAAGACGCTGGCCGGAATTGCCCGTTCCCCGCAGGGGGGCGCCGATTTCCCGGCCGACACCCTCGCCCGGGTCCTGAGCAAGCTGATCCGGGTCTATCCCACTGCGGCCCTGATCTATTTTGAAAGCAATCCGCAGAACTGGACCTCCCTCACCATGGTTGGGCTCATGCAAACGGCTTTGCTCATGGATGAGTTCAAAGCGGCTGAATATCTTTTCAACCGGGCCCGCGCCCGGCACGAGAATTACCCGGTGATCCAGGGGCTGCCCGATGGGGGGGAGACCGAGCACTCCCTTTGGTATAACCGTCACGGCTTCGACAGCTGCAGCGAGGCGCTCGAGTTGGCGTCCGCCTGGCGCGGTAGCGACATCTACAACCGGCGCGGCAGCGACATTTACAAACGGCTTTCCTGGGCGAAGGTTTTGGCCGACCCGAGCTGGGATCGGCGCCAGCGCGACCTGCTTGTGACCCGGAGCCGTTACCTGCTGCAGATGATGACCCAGCTGAGCCAGAACCCGGTCGGCAACCGGAATGACCATCGCGTGTTCCCCGGCGTGAGAACCGGGGAGGAGTTCGATCTCTTTTCCATGGCGCCCGATCTCGGCCGCATTGTCGAAACGCTGCACGGCAACACGGCCTCCGGATTACCCTCGTTCACTATGTCTGCCTTCCCCTACAGCGGTAGTTGGATGATGCGCACCGGCTGGGGACGGGAGGATGGCTACGCCCACTTCTTCTCCTCGACATTTCCCTCAGCCGGGCACGCCCTGATCGGGCTCAAGGGCAACAACGGATTTTATCTCTCACTGGCCGGACAGGATCTGCTCACGGCCGGCAACTTCGGCAATTACTCCTACGACCGTTCCCCGGTTCGCGTGGATGGCTGGGAGCAGTTCAAGCATGCGGGAGTTGCCCACAGCTCGGGCCTCAAGCATCACAAGGGATTCGGCATTGCCTACATCGATCCGCAGCCCGCGGATTGGCGCTCCCATTCCAGCGGGAAATTCGATTTCGCCGAGGGTGTTTACAGCGGGCCCTATGGGGAGTTTATCGATGATCACCATGACAAAGGTGCCTTCAGCGCTGAGTTTCTGGCCGAGCGCGCCCGTGGCGTCATCACCGGGATCAGCCATCAGCGCCAGATCTTTTTCATCAAGGATCCCGGGCTTTGGATTGTGGTCGACCGGCTCAAGAGCGCCGGGCCGCACCAATACTCGCTGGACTGGCAGCTGCCCGTCGCGCCGATCCGCCAGTTCGAGGGCAAACGGACTCCGCGCGTCAGCGGAAAAACATTCACGCCCGAGACGATTGCGATCGATGCGAATGGCAGCCAGAGCGTGATCACCGCCGGCGCGGAAATGCCCAACGTGGCGATCCTCCATTTCGGTCCGCGGATGGAGTTCAGCACGCAAAGAAACGACGGGGAGGCGATCAAGGAGGACTACACGCTGAACTACAAGCTCTATGATTTCCTCCGGGTCAGCGGCAGCTGGAAGAGCCCGGGCAATGACCTGGTCATCTCGCTCATCGAGGCGGTGCCGACCGGAGCCATCCCGCAGATCGTCTCGACCGAGCCGCTGGGCGACGGGAAGACCACCCGCGGCTTCAAGGCCACCCTTGCCAAGGGGAAGAGCCTGTCATTTATGGCCGCGCTGGAGGGGGAGGCGGAGATGAAGGTGGCGGACGTTTCGGCGAAAGCCGAGGCGCTGCTGGTGAGCTCTCAGGCGGGCGGCCTTGTGCTCGGCTGCGGGAAGTTCCAAAGGAAGAAGCCGGCCGCGACCGACTTCGAGTTTGCGCTCGACAAGGGGAAAGTGCGCCCGGGGGCAGCCATCCTCACCCCGATTGCCCCGGTGAAAATCGAGCCGGCCTGCAACGTCATCAGCGGTCCGCAGCCGGTGAGCCTGAGCTGCGCGACCGGGGGGGTGGAGATCCGTTACACGTTGGATGGGACCGAACCCGATCTGCAGTCGGCGCTCTATGCCGGACCGTTTATGATCGACAACACCGTGGCGGTGAAGGCCCGCGCCTTCAGGAAAGGACTCGAGCGTCTGCCCGAAAACCTGGCCGGCACCCATGCCACCGTGACCGCCTCGGCCTATTTCACGCTCCAGAAACCGGCGGAAGCCGTGGCCCCGCTCGGAGCGCCCAAGGCCATGCCCGGGTTGAAGGCGGAGTATTGCGAAGGGGATTGGCGCGATATGATCTTCTTCCCGCACCGGGTCCAACCGCAGAAGACGTTCACGGTCAAGAAGCTCTTCGAACGATGCGCTCCCAACGCGGAGAAAGCCTTCGGCTGGACCTATTCCGGCTACCTCGCGGTGCCTGAGGACGGAATCTACACCTTCCACGCTCCGCAGGAGTTGATCCTCTCCAAAGCCGAGCCGGGATACGCCCTGCGGCTCTTTGTCGGCCAGGAATTCTCCGGCAACCGTCCGACCGGCAGCCTCAACGAGTGGTACCCGGCCACGACCCGGCACGGCTACGGCACCTGGAGCGTGGCGCTCAAAAAAGGAATGCAGCCCTTCAAGGCGATCTATGTCGACTACCGCACCGATGCCGCCGAGCGCTTCAATCACCCGGGGATGAGGGAAAACACCATGTGGGGCGGGACGGTTCCCGAACTGCTCGTCTCCGGTCCGGGCCTGGAGAAACAGCCGATCCCGCAGGAGTGGTATTATTCCAAAGGAAAGGATGAATAGGATGATGAGGAGTGCCCCTGAGACCCACTGCCGTTTTTCACAGATTCTTCATGGCGGGGATTATAATCCCGACCAGTGGTTGAACCGGCCGGATATCCTTCGTGAAGATTTAAGGATGATGCCCCTGGCGAACTGCAATGTCATGAGCGTGGGCATCTTTGCCTGGACCGCCCTGGAGCCCGAGGAGGGGGTGTTCACATTTGATTGGCTGGACCGGACGATCGATGACCTTGCGGCGCATGACGTCCGGGTGGTGTTGGCAACCCCGAGTGGAGCCCGGCCCGCCTGGATGGCGGCAAAGTATCCCGAAGTCCTGCGCGT
Organism: bacterium; assembly: GCA_037128595.1. Lineage (NCBI taxonomy): Bacteria > bacterium. The sequence goes on along the minus strand of JBAXWB010000037.1, from coordinate 11,342 downwards.
GGGGCCGAACCGGGTCCGTAATCTGTATGGCGTGCGCCACAATCATTGCACCACGTCGCCAGTTTACCGGGACAAGGTGCGCCTGATCAATGCCCGGCTTGCCGAACGTTATGGGAAACACCCCGCCTTGTTGCTCTGGCATGTCTCCAACGAGTACAGCGGCGAGTGCCATTGTCCGCTTTGCCAGGAGGCGTTCCGGCTCTGGCTGCGCCGCCGCTACGGTGATGACCTGAAGCGGGTGAATGAGGTGTGGAACACCAGCTTCTGGAGCCACACCTATACGGCGTGGGAGCAGATCGAATCGCCTGCCCCGCATGGCGAAACCCTGGTGCATGGCCATAACCTCGACTGGAAGCGGTTTGTCACCGACCAGACGGTTGACTTCATGTGCCACGAGATTGAACCCCTCCGGCAAGGGGCACCCGGCGTGCCGGTTACCACCAATCTCATGGGAGACTACCCGGCCCTCAATTACTGGAAACTGGCACCCCACCTGGATGTGATTTCGTGGGACAGCTATCCTTTCTGGCATACGGGTCCTGCGGGATACTCCCTGCTCAACAGCGTGCGGGATGGCGCTGAACCCCTCTGGCCGGACCGGCTGGAGGCGCACTGGGGGCTGTTCGTCGCCTTCATGCACAACATCAACCGCAGTTTGCGTGGCGGGCAGCCGTTCCTGTTGATGGAGTCCACCCCGAGCGTGTCCAACTGGCAGGCGGTGTCCACGTTGAAACGACCCGGCATGCACCGGCTTTCGTCCCTGCAGGCCGTCGCGCACGGCTCCGATTCGGTGATGTATTTCCAGTGGCGCAAGAGCCGCGGGGCCTCTGAAAAATTCCATGGGGCGGTGGTGGATCATGTGGGACATGAACACACCCGTGTATTCCGCGACGTGGCGGAACTGGGCCGGGACTTGCGCCGGCTCACGCCGGTGGCCGGTTCGGCGACGCCGGTGGAGGTGGCGGTGGTATTTGACTGGGAAAACCGCTGGGCGCTGGAGGATGCGAAGGGGCCCCGCAATGACGGCGAGAAGCGGTACCTGAGTACCTGCATCGCCCATGCCGCTCCGTTCTGGACGCGGGGGATTCCCTTCGATGTCATCGATATGGATCAGGAGCTATCGCGTTATAAACTCGTGATCGCCCCGATGCTTTACCTGTTGCGTCCGGGCGTGGCGGATCGGCTCGAAGCGTTCGTGAAGGCCGGTGGCGTGGTCGTGGCGACCTATCTCAGCGGGTGGGTGGACGAGAACGATCTTTGTTTCCTGGGCGGCTTCCCCGGTCCGTTGCGACGGATGCTGGGGCTCTGGTCCGAGGAAATTGATGCCCTCGCCATTGGCGCGACCAATGCCGTGAGGTTCGGGCCCGGGAATCCGATGGGGCTCTCCGGCGAGTATCCCGCGCACATCTTCTGCGACCTGATCCACGCCGAGGGCGCGGAAACCCTCGCGACCTATGCCAAGGATTTCTATGCCGGCCGACCGGCGGTGACGGTCAATGCTTTCGGAAAAGGGCGGGCCTATTATCATGCCGCCAGGATGGGGGAACGGTTCCTGGATGATTTCTATGGGGTTCTGGCAAATGACCTGAAGCTTGTACGGGCGCTCCCGGTGGACCTGCCCGCAGGGGTTACCGCCCAGCGGCGCAGTGATGGGGAACGGGATTTTATCTTCGTGATGAACTTTAACGAACAGCCCCAGCGTGTGGATCTGCCACCCGATGGCGCCTTCACGGATATGATGACAGGTGAAGCCGTATCCGGTGCCTTGACGTTGGAAGGCTTCGGGGTTCGGGTGATTCAGGGGAAGGCCTCTTAGTGAAATGACGCGTACTTAAGAGACTTTTCTGGCTCGTAATCATAATCGTAATCCTCTTGGGGACAATGGATTACGATTAAGATTAGGATTAAGATTAAGATTAGGATTTCTATGGGATGCTAATGAAAGGGATCGAACGATGAAAAGTTGGATATATGGGATTTGCGTGATGATGGCGGTGGGAGCGGGAACGGTGACGGCCGAGCCGGCGAAGGTGCCGGTACCGGTATGGGATTTGGCCAAGGATGCGTTTGCGGCCACAACCGGGCGAGTCGAGCGGGTGGACGGGCGTGTCATGATGGACGGAGAGAGCGCGTTCGCCATCCCCAACAGCGCGATTACGGACCCCTCCTGCTTCACGATCACAATGGAAATCCGCTTCGGTGCGATAGAAGATGGCCGCACGCTGCAGTTGCTGGACCAGCGGGTTTCCGATACGGGGTTCGCGGTCGATGCGTTCAAGTGGGGAGTGGTGACGACGGTGAACGGCGTCACGTATGAGGGGAACCGTTTTTCGTGGTGGTCCAAAGATGGGGTGTGGAAGTTCGTCTTTGCCGTGCGGGATGGTGTGGTGGCGGAGTATCAGAACAATGCGGCCGGGCCGCAGTATCTGCTGCGCATCTCGCCGAATCTCGCGCCGATCTGGGTGGGGCGCACGCCGGGCCGGAAGGGTATGAAGGCGCTCTCAGGCTATGAAATACTCAGCCTGAAGGTTTACGGGCCGGACACCAAGTATTACCTGCCGGGCGAGTCGGCGGACACGTTGAAGAACGGCTACATCGGCGGGCCGGGCTGGCTGATACGGGTGCCGGGAAAGATCGACAAGCCGCTGCCGCGCATCCTCTATTATGGCGACTCCATTTCCTATGGATACGGGGAGCCCTTTTCCGCGCTCATGAAGGACAAGGCCTACTGTTATAACTGGTGCCATTTCGTCGGCGGCGTGGGCGGGTTCCCGACCGCCGCGTTTGAGGCGGCCGCAGCGGCTGCACCGTTCGACATCATCATCTTCAACAACGGGCTGCATTCGCTGAGCTGGTCGCCGGACAAGGTCTCGGACGCGCAGATCGAGGCCGTCCTGCGCAACATGGTCCAGGCGTTCCGCAAGGGTGCTCCGAAAGCCAAGCTGGTCTGGGCCTCCACGACGCCGGTCACGGCGAAGGGCAGCCCGGTCACCGGCCTAGGCGAGCTCAATCCCATTGTCATCCGGATCAACACGCTGGCTGAGAAAGTCATGAAGGAGGAGGGGGTGGACAGCGTGGATCTCTACGCCCTGCTGAAGGATCACCTCAACCTCGCCTGCGGCGACACGCTCCACTGGTCGAGTGAGGGCTACCAATTGATCGCCGGGGCGCTGCAGAAAAAATGTGACGCGCTCCTGCCGCGACCCGCCGCCAAGCCCGCCGTTCCGGCCGTCAAACTGCTGCCGCAGCCGCCGGATGTCGCCGCCGAAAAATTCGGGCCTGATGGCAAAGTGGACGCCCGCTTTGCCGCCGCGCATGAAAAATTTGTGGGCATCGCGAAGGAAGGCAAGGCACAGCTCGTGTTCCTTGGCGACTCCATCACCGACTTCTGGGGCAACCATAAGATGATCTGGGACAAAGCCTTCAGTGCTTACCAGCCCGCAAACTTCGGCATCGCCGGCGACCGCACGCAGCACGTCCTCTGGCGCATCACCAACGGCGAACTCGACGGCATCACGCCCAAGGCCGTCGTCCTCTTGATCGGCATCAACAACGTCGGTAGCGATCCCGCTGAAAACATCGCCAAAGGCATCACCGCCATCGTCGAAACGATTCGTGCCAAACAGCCGCAGGCCAAGATCCTCCTGCTCGCCATCTTCCCGCGCGGCGACTGGCCGACGGGCAAGCTCGGCGCCCCCAACGACAAGCGCAAGCAGGTCAACGCCATCATCGCCAAGCTCGACGACGGCAAGAACATCTTCTTCCTCGACATCGGCGACAAATTCCTGCAGCCCGACGGCTCCCTCACCAAGGAGATCATGCCCGACTTTCTCCACCTCTCCGCCGCCGCCTACCAGATCTGGGCCGATGCGATTGGCCCGAAACTCGCGGAGTTGATGAAGTAAGGCATCTTCAAAAGAATTTGTGGGTCATAAACATGCAGGCGCTGATGGGAATAAGTATGGTGTCCCCAAATATCATGAAATAAGAAATCCTAATCGTAATCTTAATCGTAATTGAAAGGAAAAAACACAAAATGAGGAATCAAATCAAAACGAGCCAGATCATAGTGGCACCGGCAAGCAAAGTGTTCTGCATGAATATACAATATGCCCGATTTTGTGGAATGGTCGCGATGTTAATGGCACCGCTGGCGTTTGGCCAGGCAGTCCAGCCCGCCACGCAACCCAACCAGGTCATGTGGTATGACCGCCCGGCTACGAATTGGGAGCCGGAAGCGCTACCGATCGGCAACGGTCGCTTGGGCGCGATGATCTTCGGCGCGGCCGAGAGGGAGAATGTTCAACTCAACGAGTCCAGCCTGTGGGAGGGTGACGAAAAGGACTCGGGCATGTATCAGAATCTCGGCGGGTTCGGGGTGGCACTGCCGCTGGCCAAGCCCGCTGAAAATTACCGCCGCGAACTGGACATCAGCCGGGCGGTACATGCGGTGAGTTATGTCAGCGATGGGGTGACCTATCGGCGCGAGTCGTTTGCCAGCTTTCCCGACCAGGTCATGGTGTTTCGCTTCACCGCCGACAAGCCGGGCAGCCACTCCGGCACCCTCACCATCCAGGATGCGCACAATGCCAGCCCCATCATCGCGCCTCACAGGCTCACAGCGGCGGGCAAGTTGAAGAACGGTCTGCAGTATGAATCACAGATTCTGGTTCTCAACGAGGGCGGCACGCTAACCGCGACACCTGCGGGCATCGCGTTCCAGAACGTCACGAGCCTGACGCTCATCGTGGGTGCCGGCACGGACTACCTCAACCAGCGCAGCAAAGGCTGGAGGACCGGTGAGGCGCCACACCGCCTGGTGACTGAGCAACTTGACAAGGCGGCAAAACGTCCCTACACCGAGTTGCTGGCCGCGCACGTCAAGGAGTATCAGGCGCTGTTCAACCGGGTCCGCCTGGACAACGGCAAGACGGCGGTCGCCATCGCAGCCCTGTCGACCCCCAAGCGGCTAGCCGCGTACAAGCAAGCCAACGCGCAGGATCCGGAATTGGAGAACCTGTTGTTCCAATATGGCAGGTATCTGCTCATCAGTTCGTCGCACGGCGCCTTACCGGCCAATCTGCAGGGGCTTTGGAATAACAGCAACAAGCCGCCGTGGCGCTGCGACTATCACTCCAACATCAACATCCAGATGAATTACTGGCTGGCCGAGACCGCCAACCTGCCGGAGTGCGCCGAACCGCTGCTCAACTATATCTTCAGTCTGCGCGAGGTGCGCACCGAGCAGACGTCGGCCCATTTCAAATCCAAGCGCGGGTGGACCGTGCAGACCGAGAATAACATCTTCGGCGGATCGAGTTGGGAATGGAACACGCCCGGCAGCGCCTGGTATTGCCAGCATCTGTGGGAGCACTATGCCTTTGGGGGTGACAAGACCTATCTCAAGACTGTGGCCTATCCGGTGATGAAGGAAGTGTGCGAGTTCTGGGAGGACCGCCTCAAAGCTCTGCCCGACGGCACCCTGGTGGCGCCCATGGGATTTTCACCCGAGCAGGGGCCGCGTGAAGACGGCGTGTCGTTCGACCAGGAGATCGTCTGGGATCTCTTCAACAACACCATCGAAGCCTCGCAAGCGCTCGGCGTGGACTTCGAGTATCGCCTGAAACTCACCGCCCTGCGCGACAGGCTGTTAGTCCCGAAGATCGGCAAGTGGGGCCAGTTGCAGGAATGGATGGTCGACCGCGATGACCCTAAGAATACCCACCGCCACGTGTCGCATCTGTTTGCCCTGCATCCGGGCCGTCAGATCTCGCCGACCCAAACACCAGCACTGGCCGCTGCTGCCAAGGTGTCGCTCAATGCCCGCGGTGACTCCGGCACCGGCTGGAGCAAGGCGTGGAAAATCAGTTTCTGGGCGCGGCTGTTGGATGGCGACCATTCGTACAAGATGTATTCTGAACTCTTGAAGAACAACATCATGCCTAACCTGTTCGACTCGTGTCCGCCCTTCCAGATCGATGGCAACTTCGGTGCCACGGCAGGGGTGTGCGAGATGCTGCTCCAGAGCCAGGCGGGTGAGGTGCACCTGCTTCCCGCCTTGCCCAAGGCGTGGCCCACGGGAAGCGTCACGGGCCTGCGTGCCCGTGGCGGCTTCGAGGTGGACATGGCGTGGGCGGACGGCAAGCTGACCTCGGTGGCGCTGCGCAGTCTAACCGGCAAGGCCTGCCAGGTACGCTATGGTGAAAAAACTGTGGAGCTGAAGATGAAGCCAGGGACTGTGCTCCGCCTCGGCGGCGACCTGTCACGCAAGTGAAACATCAATGAAAATTGAACGCTGGCATGGAAATATCGCAATGACAAGAACATCAGGTATATGGACTATGCTTCTCCTCATCGGATCAAGTCTGACTTGTAATGCCGCCCAGGGTCCGGCATTGCCCGCGAAGGATCCGGCATCGATTCGTCAGGTGATCAATTTCAACCGCGATTTCCTCTTCCGTCTGGGAGTGAAGAAGGACGGGGAAAGGCTGTCGCTTGATGATTCCGCATGGGAACCCATCGGGTTGCCGCATTCGTTCAGCATTCCTTATTTCCGGGCCTCCACGTTCTATGTGGGCGAGGGCTGGTACCGGAAGCATTTCACGGTTCCGTCAAGCTGGACCGGGAAGCAGGTCCGCCTCGAATTCGAGGGCTCGTTCCAGCATACCTCAGTTTACCTCAACGGCGTGCTGGTTGGCACGCATGACGGCGGTTACACCGGATTTGATGTCGATCTAACATCGCAGGTCAGGACCGGCGAGAACCTGCTGGCCGTGCGGGTGGATAACCGGTGGGATCCGGTCCTGCCGCCACGGGCCGGCGAGCATGTGTTTTGCGGCGGCATCTACCGGGATGTCCAGCTGGTGGTCACGGATCTGCTGCATATTCCGCGCAACGGGGTCTTGGTGATCACTCCGGAAGTATCCAGGGATAGGGCACTCGTCAAAGTGACTGTCACACTCAGCAACGAGGGCAAGTCACCACGCGTATGTGCCGTTAGGGCGATGCTTGTGGCGCCCGATGGCACCACGGTGGTGGCCCGGACGGCGACTGAAAATCGTTCGCTTGCGGCCGGCCAGACGGTGACGGTTGACAGCCCGGAAATGGTGGTCGAAAAACCCCTGCTTTGGCATCCCGATCATCCGTCCTGTTATTCCGTGAGAGTGGCTGTGGTGGGGAACGGAAAGACGGTGGATGAAACCACGGTCAGAACCGGTCTTCGCTGGTTCAAGTTTACGGCTGACAAGGGATTCTTCCTCAATGGCGAGCCCTTGCGTTTGCGCGGGGCCAACGCGCACCAGGATCATGCCGGTTGGGGCGATGCCGTATGCAACACCGGGCATCGGCGCGATGTGAAGTTGATCAAGGAAGCCGGGATGAATTTCATCCGCGGCTCGCACTACCCGCACGATCCGGCGTTCCTGGAGGCCTGCGACGAACTGGGGGTTTTGTTCTGGTCGGAATACTGTTTCTGGGGAATGGGCGGCTTCCGTGGTGAGGGCTATTGGAACAGCAGTGCCTATCCGCCCGGCAAGGAGCATTGGTTGCCATTCGAGGAAAACGCCAAACGCGGACTCAAGGAGATGATCCTCGATGCACGCAACCATCCGTCGGTCATCATCTGGAGCATGTCGAACGAACCGTTTTTCACCGTTGAGACCAAGCGTGCCCTCGCTCTGGCGTCGGAGATGATCAAACTCAGCCATGAACTGGACCCGACCCGCCCCGCAACCGTCGGCGGCGCACAGCGCGGCGGCTTTGACAAAATCGGCGATGTCGCCAGCTATAACGGCGACGGCGCCAAATTTCCGAATCCCGGCATCCCCAGCGTGGTGTCTGAGTATGGCAGCCGTGTGGACAACCGTCCCGGCATCTACGACCCTTGCTGGGGTGAGACCAAGGGTGAGAAGCCTGAATGGCGTTCCGGCGAAGCCCTGTGGTGTGCCTTCCACCACGGCAGCATCGCCGGTGACATGGGCCGCATGGGGATGATCGATCATTTCCGCCTGCCGCTGCGCGCCTGGTATTGGTATCGCAATGCCTACCTCGGCATTGCCCCGCCGCCATGGCCCATGGCCGGCACGCCCGCCAAACTCAAACTGGAAGCCGACCGCACCACGTTTTCCAATGACGGCACCGAGGACTGCCAACTGATCGTCTCCGTGCTAGATGCGGGCGGCAAACCCATCAACAACAGTCCGCCGGTGACGCTGGAGGTCGTCTCAGGTCCCGGCGAGTTCCCCACCGGGCGTTCGATCACTTTCCGGAACAACACCGACATTGATATTCGCGAGGGTCTGGCCGCCATGGAGTTCCGCTCTTACCACGGGGGTGCCACGCTGATCCGCGCCTCCTCACCGGGGCTTGAGGACGCCACCCTCACCCTAACCACGACCGGAACCCCTGCCTGGGACGCGGGGAGGAGCCAGGCGTGCCGCGTGCGGCCCTATCCCGGCCCTCTTACTGAACCGCCGAGCGACGAGATGCGTGGCGCGAACCCCGTGAATCTTGCCCTCAGCCGGCCGACTTCGGCCAGCAGCGAGGAGGAAAAGAATCCCGCCCGCCATGGTAACGACGGAGACCCGGACACCCGCTGGTGCGCCGCTGGCAACTCCTTGCCCGCCTGGTGGCGTGTGGACTTGGAAAATTTCTACTTTGTTTCGCAAGTCAGGATCACTTTCGAGAAGGCCGTCAATTACCGCTTCCGCGTGGAAGTCTCCGAGGACGGCGAACTCTGGCGGGTGGCGTCCGATCAGTCTGCCCGGACATCCTCAGACCAGGTGTGGGCCATTCCTCTTGAGACGAATCCCCGCGCCAGATTCCTGCGCGTTCTTTACACCGGACTGCCCGATGGGGTTTGGCCGAGCCACCGTGAAGTGGAAGTCTCAGGGAAGATCGGGAAACCATAAACCACATACAACACTCAAATTATAAGGAACACGAAATGAAAAAAACAAAACACATACTCGTGGCGGCCCTGGTTTTCGGGCCCGCCTTTCTTACGCACGCATCCGTACTCAAGACCGAGACGTTCCGGCACTACGCCGAGGACTTTGCCCGGAATGACGGCGAACGATACAAAAACGCCTTCCCGAATGCCCTGGCTTGGGACTTCCTGAAGGATAACATTCCGCTGCTCGATTGCCCGGATGAGGAGATCCAGACGGCGTATTACTTCCGCTGGTGGACGTATCGGAAACATATCAAACAGACGCCTGCCGGTTATATTGTGGACGAGTTTCTGCCGAATGTCGGCTGGGCGGGGAAATTCAACTCGATCAATTGTGCCGCCGGCCACCACCTGTATGAAGGCCGCTGGCTGGCGGATCCGAAGTATCTTGACGACTATACGCGGTTCTGGTTCCACGGCGGCGGCGACCCGCGGCGTTACAGTTTCTGGGTTGCGGATTCGATCTGGGCGCGCCTGCAAGTCACCGGCGACGACCGGATGGCGAAGGAGTTGTTGCCCGACCTGGTCCGGAACTACGGGGAATGGGAAAAAGCCAAGCTCGACCCCAATGGCCTTTTCTGGCAGACCGATAACTTCGACGGCATGGAGGTCTCCATCGGCGGCAACGGCTACCGCGCCACGATCAACAGTTACATGTACGGCGACGCGTTGGCGATCGCCCGGATCGCAGACCGGGCGGGGCAGAAAGAGGTCGCGGAGCGTTTCCGCGCCAAGGCGGAGGCGATCAAGCGGTTGACCCAGGATAAACTGTGGGATCCGGCGGCGCAATTCTTCAAGGTCCTGCCCCGCGGCGGGAACGCGAAGCTGTCCGACGTCCGCGAACTGCACGGTTTCACGCCGTGGTATTTCAATCTTCCCGATGCCGACAAGTCGGTTGCGTGGAAACAAATCATGGATCCGCAAGGATTCCATGCCCCGTTTGGTCCGACCACCGCCGAGCAGCGTCATCCCAGGTTCGCGCTGTCGTACGCGGGCCACGAGTGCCAGTGGAATGGGCCAAGCTGGCCGTTTTCAACCGCGATCACATTGACAGGGATGGCCAACCTGCTGAACAACTACACGCAGGACGTTGTCGGCAGGAAGGACTACTTCGATCTCCTGAAAATCTATGCCAAATCGCAGCGCCTCAAGCGTGACGATGGCACGGTTGTGCCGTGGATTGACGAGAACCTCAATCCGGCCACCGGCGACTGGATTTCCCGGACGCGGCTGAAGACGTGGAAAAACGGCACGTGGGATGCCGGAAAAGGCGGCGAAGAACGAGGCAAAGATTACAACCATTCAACCTACTGCGATCTGGTCATTAGCGGCTTGATCGGACTGCGTCCGAGGGCCGACGATACGGTGGAGGTCAATCCGCTCGTGCCGGTCGGTACGTGGGACTACTTCTGCCTGGATCGTGTACCCTACCACGGGTACCTGCTGACCATTTTCTACGACAAGACCGGCGAGCGGTATAACAGGGGAAAAGGCCTCAGGGTATTGGCCGACGGTAAAGAAATCGCAGCTTCTGATACGCTGGCGAAGATGACCGGCGTGCTTCAAAGGAAATTGGTGAGTTCGGCAGACACTCCACGTGCGCCGCTTATAAAATCCGATGCCCCGCAACATGAAACATCGGGTGGCTGGAAGAAGTTCGAGGGCAATCCGGTGATGGGTGGAAAATACGGGACGTGCTTCGACATTTCAGTCTTAAAAGAAGGCGACACCTACCGGATGTGGCTTTCGTGGCGCCCCAAGAAATCCATTGCGCTGGTCGAGAGCAAGGACGGCATCCACTGGAGCGAGCCGCCGCAGGCCGTGTTCGGCCCGCGGCCGGAAACGGGGTGGGAGAACGACATCAACCGGCCCTATGTTCTGAAGCGCGGCGATGGGTATCACATGTGGTATACCGGCCAGGCCAAGGGCCGCTCATGGATCGGCTACGCTACCAGTTCCGACGGTGTAACGTGGAAACGCATGAGCGACCAACCGGTGCTGTCCGCCGATCAACCCTGGGAAAAGAACATTGCCGTCATGTGTCCGTCGGTACTCTGGGATGAAGCGGCTAAGCAGTTTCGCATGTGGTATTCAGGCGGTGAACAAAACGAGCCGAACGCCATCGGTTACGCGACCAGCCCGGACGGTTTGACATGGAAGAAGCATGAGGGCAACCCGATCTTCTCCGCCGAACCTAAGAATCCGTGGGAGAAGCATAAGGTCACGGCCTGTCAGGTCGAGAAAGTCGGCGACTGGTATGTGATGTTTTACATCGGCTTCCAGGATGAGCCCACGGCGCGGATCTGCCTCGCCCGCAGCAAGGATGGCATCACCAACTGGCAACGCCATCCCGCCAACCCGATCATCTTTCCTGGCAAGGACAAATGGGATC
>JBAXWB010000036.1 GCA_037128595.1 bacterium | reverse complement strand
ACTTGTGGGGTGACTTGTGGGGTGACTTGTGGGGTGACTTGTGGGGTGACTTGTGTTTGTGGCATCAACGGAATAATCGTCGTAAACATCTCCCCCTCTACAAAGGATGGAGCAGGTGCCCCGGGCGCATAGAAAGGGTGATAGTGGGTCACCTTGTTGATTCCCGACCCCAAGGACTCAAACTGCCCCAGTTGAATCATGAATTGGCAGATGGTCGGGTTCTTCGGATAAGGGGTGAAATTAAGGGGATCAATGGGCCCATGCCCGTGCGGGATATTCGGGTTCTTGAACTCAACCCGGTCCTGGTAAATCTTAATGGTAGCGGCCGCCGGGCTGACATATTCACGGTGAGCAATGACATTCGCCACCAACTCACGGAAGATCAAGGAACGGAGACTAACCCGTATTACGCCCTCAAGATAGAAGGGATCGCTGAGATGTTTCTCAATGAACCCCATAAGAATATCAAAGGAATCAATCAGGTTAGTGCACACAAGTTCCCGGTCATCATACCGCTCGGTGTCGCGCCGCCTCAGCAAGGCGTCGAATTTGTAGCCGGGTGCAACGCTCTGGATGATCGAATCTGTCCCGAACATGAGAGCCGCCGCCAGTGTATACCCAACCTTCCCCGTAAAAACATCACGCCGGACAAATCCTGCAATGTTCAATAGGGCCTCCGGGGACAAACTCGCCCAAGGATGTTTTGGTTTGCGGGCCTCCATCAAGACCTTGGCCTTCTCAAAAAGATCAGGCCGTAAATCAGACATCTCTAAATACGGGAGGACCCGCTGCTCGGTATACGTTCCCGTCTTGCGGTTGACCAAGGCGGCAATACGGTTCAGGCCGGAAATCTTGTAATCCCCATCCTGGCTTCGGAGATAAACATGCCCTGCAGTCTGGTGAACGTTTGAGCTGGCCGGCACCTGGATCTTAATAACCCATCGTTCATTGATTTCCAAGACCTGTGGAAAGAGAAGCCGGGGCGGATCAAGTTTGGTGGGATTGTTAGACAGGCTGGCGATCTCCGCCACCATCCGGTCCACCGCCTCAGGAGCAACACCCGCCACCGTGCCATCATCCGCTACCCCCAAAACAATCAACCCACCATCCATGTTGAGAAAGGCACAAATGGTCTCGAAAAGGTTCTTCGGCAGGGCATTCGCCGCCTCCTTGAACTCCAGATCAACCCCTTCTTTCCGCCCAAAGGGATATTCAGGGGGATCCGGCTGCTTCGTGTTCATGGTTTTCCTCATTGCCCAGTACGCTATTCATTGCCATTAACCTCGTCAAGGCAATCCAATGCCCACCCCTATTACGCCCTTAGCGCTGGAAGAACGTTGCATCGCGGATCGTCTCATATCCGTCTTTCCGCATATCGTCAAACGTGAGACTGAGCCCCGGAACTGGTCGCGTTCCCTTTGGCGGAATAGCGAAAAAGCCCCGGTAATCTGTCCTGACTGTATAACTCACAAGCGGGGCTTCCCACACATAGTTAATCCCGACTCGCTGAAGGCGCGTACGGACTTCGGCATCTTCCACCGGATCGCCGAACTGATCAACTACCTTCCCGTAGAATTCGACAGGAACTTCGTTTGACTGTGCTTCTTTCAGTGCCTTTTTCGCCCACTCTGGAATCGTGTGTTCCTCTCCAGGAACACCACCCGCTGAAGCAAACAGAACCATCACGAGCAACAAATTGAAGGCCAATGATCTGGGATCAACGCGTAAACTTCCGACATGTACTATTTTCATCATCATTCTCCGCTGGGGGGGGAAACCACAATTGCTCATCAACTGTCGCCAGTAGGCCCGTTCATCAATGATATTGGAGCGAAACTGACGACTGTGCGAGTAATGCTGCCCGTCATAGCTGAACGAGATTCGAAGGTTAACGCTCCCCTCAAATCCCGTCACCGCAGATTGAGTGCCAACGGGTTCGGCACGCGCTTCCGCCCCGTATGAGCTTTTTGATTTTGTATAACACGGAAAATATTGGCGAGGAATGTTCAAATTCTTCTACCCAAACAAAGCGCGAACGCCAAGAAAGCTCGCCTTGTCCACATATGCCGCCGGGACGTCGGCATCCACCCATGCTAGACAGCGCGAGCAAGTGGTCATCAAGCATTACCTATTCAGTTATTTCGCCCGGCTCATTCTCAGGTTTAACAGCTACTGCTGTGCTGGATTATTTTACGATGAACAGGCCCCAGTTTGACGGCCGGTACTGAATGCTTTCGTCCTTGCCGCGTGGCCAGCACACTTCCACTTTATCACCCTTGACCGAGTTCACGGTCACGACCAGATCAATCCCGACCCGTGTTCCCGAGGCGGTGCTCCAGCCTTCAATCTGAGAGGCCGGGATCAGGGCCTGCATCACATACCCCTTCGCGGTTTTAGCGGAGAAGGACTGGACCCCCTCCTTGACGTCGTACAGGTTGGCCGGAATCTCATCCTTCATCTTCCAGCGACCCAGATAAGCCCGTTGCTCGCCCACCAGCGGGCACAGCCAGAACTGGTGCATGTCTTTGGGATTGCCGCGCCAAGTCCGGTCCGCCAGAGGCTCCACAAAGACTTCCAGCGTATCCTGGGTCCAGAACCAGGAGGGATCCGACACCTTGGCATCGGAGCCAACCACCTCTACCCCGACCAACAACCCCTTCGAGGAAACCGCCAGATGGAAACTGGCCTCAACGCCCTGCCCGGCTCCCGCAGTCGCCCAGGCGGGAAGCAAGGAGTCCTTAGGCCAGGTGCCAAACGAGCCATCCAGCTTCACCTCACCCGCCACCGGCACTTGAATTGTATCTGGAACAAGTCCGCATTCGGCAATCTTGGCGCCATCTGCCGCAAACACCTCAATGCCGGCACGCTCGTCTGTCTTCCAACCCAGACCCCACTCTAATTCCAGTTCGAACTCCTTGGACTCGCCGGGTGCGAGATTCTGGATCTCCATGGAGGCCGGCGTCACTTTCCATACGGCCGGCACCGTTACCTTGGCCGTGAAGCTCTTCGGGTTCAGCGAGACATTGGACACCGTCACCTTGGTCTTGCACTTGCCGGGCCCGCCGACCAGTGGTTCCGCCGTGACGGCCGCCGGGGAGGTGATTTCAAAGTCGATCACCAGCGGCTTCTCCACCGCGCCATCCTTGACCAGGACAATGACTTTCCGGAACGGGCCTTTGTCGGCCGCCGCGGAATTGACCGTCAGATTAATGACATTCGTCTCACCCGGCGCGGCCGCCATCGTGCCCGTGGGTTTATCGCAACTCCACCCCGCAGGCAGCTTGACGGAGTAGGTTCCCGAGAGCGCACTCTTCCGGTTGTTGCACGCCCGGAGTTCAATGACCGAGACATCACCCGCCGCACACTTCTGGAAATACCGGGACTTCAGATCATAGGCTGTCTGGATATAGAATGGATCGCTTTCACTAAGTCCAACGACCCAGGTGGGCAAGATATCCAAAGTTTTCGGAGCCTGCGCCAGAGGATTGGCATAGGCGTCAAACAGCTTCCCTGACTTAAACTCCGCCGCCACTGCGGGTCCATCGACATCCACCTTGAACGCCGCCGCCACCAGTTTATTGCCATCCTTGAAAACATGTCCCATCCCGTTTTCGCCCACCACAAATGTTCCCACCGGCTTGGGAAGCGCCATAAAATGAGTCAGCGCCGAAATGGCGGCACACGCCGGCTTCGGCTCGTCGTTGGGGTCCAGGATGCCGCACCCGTCAAAGAAGGTGGTGGGCTTTTTCTTGGTATCCCGGTTCCAGTACCAGAACATTTTATCAAGGCCCGCCTGCAGCCCCAGCATATAGCCGCGCTGGAGATAGGCCGCCTGCTCTTTTTCAGAAACGATGTGGCCCGCGAGGGTATCCCACCCGAACTCCGTGATCCACGCCTGCCGCTTCTTGCCATCACAACTGGCGGCGGCGACAAAATCCCGGAGCATGTCAAAGTAGTAGCGGGACAACCCTTTCAGTCCGCCGGTATTATAGTTGGAACGATTCAGTTCCGGGGCCTGGGTTCCACAATAGAAGTGGCCATTAACGACGTCGATGGAGTCAAAAGCGCCGCTTTTGACCAGATCACGGGTCCGCTCCGGGTAGACGCCGGCCGCGCCCTGTTCAACGGAGAGATACGTGTCATCCATCATATTGACCGTATCCCCGAAGGTCTTGTGGAAGGACTTGTAGGTGGCCCAGTTATTCTTCACCTCATCCTTGCCATAATGCAGATCGTACTCATTATCGAGTTCCCAGGCGGTATACTGAGGGAACGCCGCCATGAACATCATCATTTCCCGGCGCATTTCCTTGTCCATGGCCGTCTTACCCGCCTTAACCGAATCGCGCATCGACCCCATAAAGCAGGGAAGAAGCATCAAGCCGGACTCCTTGATTTTCGCATCCATCTGGGGATACCAGGGCCAGCCACCGTATTTCGAGTCGGAGCCTTTGGCCCGGGTGACCCAGTTGTAGGTATAGGCATAATCCCGGATCCAGGTGAACCCCAGCCGGGCGATGGCGTTGTAACCGACCCCCTCTATACCGCCATGGATATTCAGGGCATAAGGGGAGTTCTGCTTCTCCGCCGCCGTCAGTACCGCGGGTTTCGGAAGGTAGGCGATGCGCCCTTTTTTCTGGATGGGTGCCCCTTCGCTGAGCTTCAAGCTTAAACTGTAGAAATAGGTCCCGAACTTGCCCGGGGCAAACTGGGCGGACCCATTCCAGGAATCGCTGAATTTCACCGGCCCGCCACCCTTCTGCACAGTCTGGCCTTCAGTGTCGGTCAACGCCCAGATGAGCTCGCCTGAAAGTTCCTTACCCAACCAGCTGCCGGCGGAAATTTCAATCCGCGGGGTTTCGCCTTCGATGAAAATGTTGTCCTGCGCAGGACAGACGGTGGTGATCTTGAGAAGTTTGGCCGGGTCACTGACCCCACTGACGTCCGTCTCGAGCTTCAGTCCGGCAATGAACAAACTGGCGCGCCCCACTTGATCGTTGGCGCCCCAGTTGTGGGTCCCGATGCCCGAGAAGCTGACCGGCTGTTTCCAACCTGCCGGAATCGGAAACTGGACGTGAACCCATTTACCGGCTGAACCCTTGATGGAGCAATCAAGTTTCTTTTTATCAACTTCGCTTTTGCCATCCGCATCCTTGAAGATCAAGTTCCACCCGCGAGATAACCCCTCACTTTTCGCCCATAGATTGATGGACTTCAGGGTGCCCGGAACCGTTCCCGCACCCGCTTCCGCCGTATAATGCGCGAACCCCTTGCCATTGTAGTCCACGTCAATTTCGATGGAACCTGTTAATGCCTCACCTGCCACGCCAGCATCCGGCCTCTCGACTGAATTCTTCACCACACCCTGTGCCAGATTCCAGGCACTCGGCTTGACCTGCAGGGTTTCCGCGCTCTGGAAAAGGCGGGTGACCACCCGTTCCTGGGCACAGAGTGCACTTGCGGCCAGCGACAGGGGAATGATTAGCAAGGCGCCAAGACAACGAGTCGAGATGAAGTATTTCATTATTTAGTCTCCTTTTTACCACTTAGTGCGACGGGCTTGCAGTTGCAGGTTCGCTCACATCATTGGGCGGGTAACCCGGGGGCGAATAGTGCGTCACCCCGCCCTGCCGCTTCCATTCCCGGTAAAGCAACCAGAGGAAAATCATAGCCATGCCCAAAAACGGTAGGCGCCAGGCAGGGATCATGCGATAGCAGAAATCCTTACCATAGACCGCATCCGGCAAAAGGGTTCGCATGCCCGTCATGAACCAGGCGACCGACAACGAGGCCACGATATTCATGACGGCCCCGCTCAGGGCATTGAATGAACAGAATTGCCCGAATTTCTCCCGGGGCAACATGCGCATCATCAGGGGCATTCCCACTGCGCCGAGAAGCATGGTGACGGGGAGATCGATCGCGGTCAGTGCGATCATGATGTGGAAGGCCTGCGTCGGTGTATATTGGCCAAACAACCATACAAAATTAAGCGGCACGATAAACAACAGACAGACCATCATCCACATCCATACCCGGATGGGATGGAACCGGTCGGCCAGGGCGCCCGATGGATAACTCACCACCAGTTGGACGAACTGGATACCGGTATTTAAAACCGCCAATTGCTTGAGGGTGATGCCCAGCGACAAATTCAGATAAAGCGTGAAGACGCCAATGGCATTCGCCACGGTCATGAACATGCCCATTGCAAAATAGTAGACGTAAATACGGTGGGAAAGACATTCACGGATATATATCTTCATCTCCCCCATCATCCGGAAAAAGGGGCCACGGGCATGGGGTGGCCGTACGGGAGGCGGGGGATACGTTCCCTCCTTGACGAACAGGCACATCATCGTGAAGCCCACGAGATAGATGGTGGCCGCACCCAGATAGATCCAGCGCATATGCGTCAGGGCATGTTCATAGAAGAAGTAGTTGTACAACATGGCCGCCAGGCTGGCGACGACCCGGAACATTCCCATGAAGCGGGCCATAAAGGCCTGGGGCACCACATCGTTGAACAGGTACCAGAAGGTGGTGTTGACGAACATGTCAAACACCTTGAAGCTCGCCATCAGGAGGCCCACGGTAAAGATCGACATCCCCACAATCCCCCACCCGCCCATCGGCCCGACTTTGGCGTGGAGCCAGACCGAAATTTCAGGGGAGAACGCCATCATGACCAGCGTGGCGGAAAGGAAGGGCGCCGAGTACAACAAAAAGGGAATCCGCCGCCCCAGCGGGCCCCGATGCCGGTCACTGATCGTGGAAATCACCGGATTCAGGGTGAAATTGATGATGCTGGGAACCGTGGTCAGGATAATCGGCAACACCCAGTCAGGCGCCTGCAACTCCCTGAGTCGCAGGGGCACGATGCTGTTGTTGACATACTCCATCACCGTGAAACAGAAATCGCCCCACAGCAGCCAGACGAACACCCACATCAGCCCGGCCATCGTGTATCGCAGCGAGCCGACCCGCAGGCGGGGATCCTCTTTCTTCGTTTCAATTTCCACGCGGCAATCCCCTTTTTATTTCACAGTGACCAGGACTTCATTGCTCTCGCCGCAGTCGGCCAGCGCAAGGAAATTACCCTTTACGGCACGTCCATTCAGCATCAGCGACGGCTGGCCCGTCCGGCGGATGTGAACGTTAAAGGTACGGCCCCGGAAGGAGCGGACGACACTCGTGTCCTGCCACTCGGAAGGCAACACAGGATCAATGGTCAGTCCGTCATATTCGCGCCTGACCCCGACCAGGTAGTCCAGAATGGCGTTCCCGTACCATGAGACGGAGCCCGTGACCCAGGTAAACTCCATCTGGAACGGGCGATTGCGGTGCTCCGGCCCGTAGTAACAGTTGGAAAAGATGTAGGGCGGCGCCCCGTTTTTCGGATTTTCAGGAGTTGGCAAATAGCCCGGTGCGGCACGCTGGAACAGCGCGTACGCCCGGTCGCCTTCGTGCTTCTGCAACAGCGCATAGATCATGAACGCATTGCCATGGGAATAGATGGTGCCATTCTCGCAGATGCCGGGCTCAAGGTAACTGATGCGGCCGATATGATCGTCGCGCTTCAGATACGGCGGCACCACCAGGCGATAGCCCAGATCGGTCAACAGCAGTTCATCACAGGACTTGAGCATCGTTTCCATCTGGGCGGGATCCGCCACTCCCGCCAGCATGGCCCAACTCTGGGCATTGACATAGATGCGGCCCTGCTCGCACTCACTTGCGCCCACCGGCCGGCCATCGTCGTCAAAGCAACGCAGGAACCATTTACCATCCCAGGCGTGGGTGCGTATGGCCTGACGCATCGCGTCGGCCCGCGCCTGATACGCGTCGCTTTCGACCTTGCGGCCCAGGCGGCGCCCCAATTCCACCATCAGATCCAGCGCGCGCACATACGCCATCGACAACCACACGCTTTCGCCCCGACCCGCCTTACCGATGGCGGTGAGCGAATCATTCCAGTCACCAAATTTGATCAGGCAAAGCTGATGGATGCCTTTGTTGATTTCCAGGAATTCCAGCGCCCGGTCAATGTGGCCCAGCACCGTATCCTCACCCTTGTCAAAATACGGCACCATCACCTCAAGCAGGTCAAAGTCACCGGTCTCCTTCAAGTAGTCGCACACGGTGGCCACCAGCCACAAGGCGCTGTCGCTGTACACCTTGGTGTCCAACGGATTCCAGCCGCGCAACGCCAGGCCGTTGCCATACTGCCGGGCCAGCGCGGACAACAACACGCGCCGGGTGCGGGGGGCATCAAAGGAGGCCACGCCCCAGGCATGCTGCACCACATCCCGGTACCCCATCCAGCCCCAGCGGCCCCAGGTGGCGCCGAAAAGCGTCTGCTGCTTAAGCCACCCATTGGCCATCCGGTTCAAGTGGGCATCCGGGGTCTTGATCGCATTGTGGGCCACCATCCGGGCCTTTTCGGCCTTGAGGGCCTCGAACTGGGCATCGAACGACGCGAACAGGCGCGGACGGATCTCCGCCAGATGCGCGGGCGCATCGGTCAGCCCGCTGATCAGGTGAATGGTCTCTTCCTGATCGGATGCCAGCTCCAGATTGAATTGCAGGACGCCGACGGTGGCCTCGGACGAGCCGGGCCGGTTGGAACATTTCCCGGCGATGACCGCCTGCGGCTCAGACAGCGTGTTGTAGATTCCGACAAAGTTGTCACGACTGCCATCAAAGCCATCGGCCTTCCGGTCGGCAGTCAGGAAGGCGGTGAGGAAGGCATGGGGCGCAATCTGCGGATGCTTCTGGACGATCATTGCATTGTGTTCGGCCTCAAACCAGGCCCCGCGGTACAGCATGTCGCCATAGCTGTTAAACCCGCTCTTGTACTGGAGTCCATACTGATTGTAGACGAACACCGTCAAGGACCGGCGGCGCCCGCTCGGATTGGCCAGTTTCAGGCGCCACAGCTCCACGGCCTCCTTGCCCGGCGGGACAAACAGCAGGAGTGAGGACTCAATGCCCTTGGTGCGGGAACTGAGGTGGGTATAGCCAAGTCCGTGCTCACAGGCATAGGCCTCGTAGGGCCGGCGCACCGGCTCCCAACCGACATTCCAGAATTCGCCGGTGTCATTGTCCCGCACGTAGATCAACCGGCTCAGCAGCGTCTCGCGGCCGAACACTTCAATGTCACAGATACGCCCCTCACCGGTGTAGAGCTTGACGCCCTCCGTCTCGCCGATCTGCACATCGCAATAGCCCACGCCGGTCTGCTGGACACAGGACATGACGGAATCGTTCCAGATAAAATTATCGAAGGCCCGCGGTGTCGCCGGATCGGTGACCACAAATGCGAGTCCATCAGGGTGAAAATGTCCGTACGGGTGATTCATGCCATCGTCTCCTGTTGCGGCCTTTAAGACCAATGATGAATTGGTATCATGGCCCCCTCATCAAGGTCTAGAAAATATTTCACCAGGAGTGATACTCTTTCATCAAGCCCCGTCTCTCAGGCGGTCGTCCGCTTCTGGGGTTTGCCCCCGCGCAGGTCGGCCACGGAATCCCGTTCCACCAGTTCGCCATGTAGCCGGATATCGAGGACTTTCCTGGAGGCTTTACCCTGCCCGCAGGCGCCCGCTAGTTCCATGGCGCTATCCACAGCCAGTCGAGCCAGCTCTTCCAGCGGCTGCCGGATCACCGTCTGGGGCGGAGACAGATACTGATAGAAAGGCAACTCTTCCAAGGTAATAGTGGAGATGTCCCGGCCAATCTGCAAATTGAAGACACTTTGAAGCACGTGGATCGCTTCGGGCCCAACCCGCTCTCCAAAATTCAAGATGGCCGTCGCCTCATCACGGACCCAGCGCCGTAAAATGTCATAGATCGGCGCCTCCTCACTGAAGCGCACCCAGGATGGGTCCACCGTGAGTCCCGCCTCCTTCATCGCCTGCTCATAGCCACGCCGTCGCTCACAGCCCCCCCACTCCGTCGACAGATCCGCCATAAACGCAATGCGCCGATGCCCCTTTTCAAGGAGGTGTTTTGTCGCACTCATCCCCTGTTCAAAGTGGTCGGTGTAAAGGCTATGAATCCCCATGTTCACCATCGGGTGATTAATGGTCAGGACAGGAAGATTGGGAATTTCATGGAGCGCCGCAATGCGGTCATCGAATACGATGCCAATGGCCGCCTTGATCCCGGAATCATACAGGGTATCCAGATTGTCCATGTCCACAATCTCAACCCCGAGCTTCCGTTGCATCACAAACCGCGTGATCAGGCTGGTCATGATGCTTGTGTAGCCGACGGGCATCACGGAGTTGGACCAGGAACTCATCAACGCCAAACGCGTATGCGCGATTTTTGGAACAAACCCGATCCGCCGGGACTCAAGCAATACCCGCCGCCGCAAATCGGCATTCACACTGGTCTCGCCATTCATGACACGCGATACGGTGCCCACCGATACTTTCGCTAGTCTTGCAACATCTGTGATAGAAGGAGCCATACTCAATTTCTCCAGGTACCCCTGACACTTCAGCAGGGAAGCCATATTTAGCGGGTAATATGCGGATTCCCTCCTTCAGGGTAAAGGAAATATTTCATCAGGTGATGAAATCAGCGCCCAGCGAAGGCATCAGACCGGGGTCACACCCTTTTTCATGATGATATTGCCATACTTGGCTGTTTCGCCGGTCATCACCACCGCAAAGGCCACCTTGGCACGGTCATAAAAGGCGAACCGATCGATGCGGGTGATGGCGGGTGTCCGGGGGGCATGTCGATCGACGGCCTTGCGGTACATTTTCTCCACCTTGGGATCGAGTTTATCACCCGGCACGGCCGCCATCATCATCAGGGGCGAATCGACATAACAGTCCAGTTCAAACACCGGCAGGATGGCGTCCAGCAGATCGGCGATTTTCAGGCCATCCGCCCGGATCACACGCTGGCCAAACGTGTCGCCCGGAAAATGGGCATCCGCCAGAACCAATTCATCGCCATGCCCCATCCGGCAAAGCACAGCCAGAAGGTCAGGACTCAACAACGGTGACAAACCTTTAAGCATCGTATTTCTCCTTTTGAATGGGGATGTTTTATATCCACCACAGCCAAAAATATATCATAATCATTAGCATCCCATGGAAATCTTAATCATAATCGTAATCTTTATCTTAATCTACTTTCCCCGATGAGGATTACGATTACGATTAAGCCCCAAGAATTCCCTTTCGCGCCTTTCGCGTATTTCGTAGTTTAACGGCTTTTTAACGAATTATAAGGAGTTCATTTTATGCCGCCTAAATCTGTCGACTCCCTTCTGCTCTGGAATTTCCCCCTTCCCCGCACCCATACCGGAATTCTCATTGGAAACGGGACCCAAGGCCTGATGGTCTGGGGCGAGACCACGCTGAACATCACCATCGCCCGGGCGGGCTTTTGGGATCACCGGGGCGGGAATCGCTTTGAAACCCGTGCCACCTTCTCCGCCGTCCGGCGCCTGCTCGAGGCGGACGATGAAGCTGGCATCCGAACCCTGTTTGCCGGAGCCAAGCCGGCCCCGCTTTCCCCTAATCGTCCTCAACAAGTCGGCGGCGGCCGGCTGGAAGTCTCGCTGGGCAAGGGGTGGCGCCCCGTGGAAGGCCGGCTCGACATCACCCGCGCCCTCCTGACGATCCGCTTCGCCGGTCCCGGGGAAAAAACAGCCCGGATCACCCTCCGACAGGTGATGAACGAAGAGGTGGCCTGGGTTGATTTCGACGCCACCTCCGCCCGGCTCGCCACTCTCAAGCTGATCCCCTCCTGGGCTCATGTCAGCATGGAATTGGAAGCCGTCGGCTGTCGCCCGCCTGATCAATGGTTTGGCAAACATGAAGGCGGCTTCTGCCAGACCCTACCCGAGGATGACCCCATGGCCATCGCCTGGCGGCGGCAGGGCCGCCGGCTGGTGCTGGCGACCGCCCTCGGGCCTGACGCGCCCCAACACGCCCGGCAGCGCGTGGATGAAGGCATTACCCCTGCCTTCATCAGACAAACCGATGCCTGGTGGAAGCAGTATTGGCGGGACGTGCCCCGCCTGCGGCTCCCTGATGCCGGACTCCAGCATACGTATAACTATGGAGTCTACAAGCAGGCCGGCCTCACCAACCCGGGGGGCGTGGCCGCCACCCTGCAGGGCCCCTGGATGGAGGAATACCAGCTCCCGCCCTGGAGCAACGATTACCACTTCAACATCAACGCCCAGATGATCTACTGGCCCTGTCTGGGCACCAACCGGCTCAGCCACCTGACGCCGATGTGGCAGCTGATCCAGTCATGGCTACCCCAGCTCAAGGCCAATGGGGAAGCCTTTTTCGGCGCGCCGGGCGCCATCATGCTCCCCCACGCCGTGGATGACCGCTGTCAGGTGGTCGGCACCTTCTGGGCCGGCACCATCGATCATGCCTGCACGGCCTGGATGGCACAACTCGCGTGGTTGCACTACCGCTACAGCATGGACCCGCGTATCCTGGGCGACATCGCCTGGCCGCTGCTGAATGGTGCCTTCAACGGCTATTGGGCCATGTTGGAGGAGATCGAGGAGAACGGGACGAAACGACTCTCCCTGCCAGTCAGTGTCAGTCCGGAATACAACGGGTCCCAGATGAATGCCTGGGGCCGGGATGCCAGCTTCCAGTTGGCGGCACTCCATGAAACCGCCCGTCTCCTGCAACAGGCGGCCAAGCTCCTCGCCCTCCCGGAGGATGCCCGCTGGGCAGAAGTCCGCACGCGGCTCCCGCTCTATACGCTGACAGGCGTGCAACCCGGCGCTTACCGGGGCCGCATCGCCCTCTGGCAGGAACAGGACCTGGCGGGCAGCCCGGCGCTTACCGGGGCCGCATCGCCCTCTGGCAGGAACAGGACCTGGCGGGCAGCCATCGTCATCACAGTCATCTGGCGTCCATCTATCCCTTCTGCACCATTGAACCCCTTGCCGATGAGCACCGGGAGATCGTTGCCAATTCACTGACCCATTGGACAAACCGGGGAGCGGGCCAATGGACCGGCTGGTGCATTCCGTGGGCGGCCATCCTCTGCGCCCGGTGCGGCCTGGCCGACGCCGCCACCACCTGGCTGCAGTGGTGGAAATCCAATTTCACCAATATCGGCCATGGCACCCTGCATGATGCTGATTTCGGCGGGTGCTCCTCCTGGAATCAGAACGCCCTGGCCACACCGGATTTCCACCGGGGCCCGGAATTCCGCGAAATTATGCAGATGGATGCCGGCATGGGTGCGGTCACCGCCATCCTCGAATTACTGGTCCAATGCCGGCAGGATGGGATCTATGTTCTGCCCGGGCTCCCCAAACACTGGCACTCCCTGACCTTTGACGGGATCCGGACCGAGGGGGCCTTTCTCCTCGGGGGTACGGTGCGTGAAGGCGAACTTTGCGAAATCCGGGTCACCAGCCTTGCCGGCGGCCCGATCGAACTGGTTCACGGCTTCCATAAAGCCTGGAAGCTGAACGGAAAAGCCGGCAAAGGACCACGCGTGTCCCGCAACACCCGCCCCGGCGAAACGCTGAAACTTTCCCGGGATTAAAAGGGCTTAGCCGGTAGCGACCTTTACGCGAACTTGGTATGGACCCGGTCCAGAAACGACTGGCCTTCTTCCGGAGTATCAGCATATTGGAAAAGGGATAAGTGGCGGCGGTCCAAATGACGCGCCATCCAGGCCAGTTCGGCATCCGTAAACCGGCGACTCCAGCAAGTGACCAGAAGCCGCGTGTGCTCCTGAATGCCAGCCAGTACGGGCTCCAGACTTTCAAGGTCCGGCCCCGTCGGATCATGGCTGATTTCCACTGCTTTCACACGCGGATGGGGGGCAATCCACTCGGCCAGGGCGGGCCCCGAGCCGCCGGAATGTAAATGATAAATCACACTGTCAAATTCATTCAACAACTTGCGCTCCTCCGGCCAGATCAAATCATGGAACCAGTCCGGACTGCACATCATCATCATGTCGGCCGAAACCGTGGCGCCGCGCCCCGGCATCCAGGCTAGCCCTCCCACCAGACCACCCTCATAAAGCGGTAGACGCCCCAGCAAATCCCTCATCAAGTAGCGCCAGCACCCCGCCACATGCGCCACCAATACCGCCACCGAATCCGGATCTTCCATCAAATCCATCATCAAATCCTGCGCCCCTCGCAGAGCCGAGAGGAGATCGGAGATTCCCGCGACCGGAATCATTTTCAAGGCATACTCCGGCCTCCCTTTTGCCGCTTCAATTCGCCGGATCAGTTCTTGATAGAGCGGGGCTCCGGGATCAAACCGGACCTTCAAGCCCTCTGCTAAATTCGAAAGGATGGGAGTGGACCAGGCTGAGCCGGCACTATATTCAACCGGAACCCCAAGCAGAGCGGCCATGGTTTCGGCCTCATTACTGATAGCCACATGCGGGGCCGTATCATCCGGCAAATGACGCCGGTTTTCCCAGTAGGCCACTTGCGAGGCCAGATCCCACCGCTTCAGATCAGCGGGCGGCTCGGGCAACCAGATCGAAACAAGAGGGCCGTCCTCCAAACCTGCTTCCCAAAATGTGCGGACACGACTATTTACATTCATGAGCCCCTCCTGAGTTCGGATGAATCATTTCATCACCTGTGATTAAACACAATACTTTAATGAAACATATCATATATTTTGACTTCATGGCCCTATCTTGCAACCATGACTTAATCCAATCTTTTTCTGGAGACGCCTAAGTTATGAAAGATGCTTTTCGCCGTGATTGCCTGCTTATTCCTGATCGCTTTGATCAGGCCCTTCTCAAATCAAAACAGGGAGCGTTCGCGGAAGTCACCAGGCGCTTGATCAAGGATGCGGAATTGGCACTCCTCACGGCACCCCGCTCCGTGCTCGAAAAACCGATCCTCCCGCCGTCCGGTGATAGGCGGGACTACCTGAGCCTGAGCATTTATTATTGGCCGAATCCCTCCTCAAAAGATGGGCTTCCCTATTGCTACAAAGACGGGCAGGTTAATCCGGAGAGTTACCAGACCGACCGGGGCCGCTTTATCGACATGGTGCGGGATGTTGAATCCCTCTCCATTGCCTATGCCATAACCAGAGATGAACGCTTTGCCGCCCATGCTGCTCGTCTCCTTCACACCTGGTTTCTGGACGAGAAAACCGGCATGCTGCCGCGGATGTTATTTGCACAATACATCCCCGGTGACGAGGTGGCGGTGCTCTGGCCGGATTACCCGCCCCGCCTGGTTCCGGGCATGGACGGACGTAAAGGTGTTTATGTTTCCTTCGGCGGGGTGATTGAAGACCTGCATCTGGTTCCCCTGACGGACTGCATCCGCCTCCTGGGGGCCTCCCCGCATTGGACGGCCGCCCATGAGGCAGGCATCAAGAAATGGTACGGGGATTATACCGACTGGCTGCTGACCCATCAACACGGGTTGGACGAGGCGGCCTGCCGGAATAATCACGGCTCCTGGTATTGGGCCGACATCGCCTGCTTCCTTGAATTCACCGGCCGGCAACAGGAAGCCAGGGACCGGATCGCCGCCATTTTTTCTGAGCGGCTGGACATGCAATTAGAGCCGGACGGGAGTCAGCCTGAGGAGCTGGTGCGGGCCATTTCCATGAACTATACGGCATTCGGGCTCTGCTCGTTCACCAATATGGCGGTCTCTGGACAACGGTTTGGCTTTGATGCCTGGTCCGCGAAAGGGTCTGCCGGGCGGTCCCTGCGTCGCGCCGTTGACTGGTTCATCCCCTATCTGACCGGGGCCCGGGAATGGACCTGGCGCCAGATCAAGCCGTTCGACGAAATCGCTGTCATCGGCTCGCTCGCCGCCTGTGCCACACGTTTCCCGGACGGGGGCTACGAGGATGTCCTCCGGCAACTCCCCTTCCTGCCGCCAGACCACCGATTCCGTTTACTGTACAATCTGGACTAAAACAAAATTTCACTTCGCCGGTTTCAAATGAAAAAGACCTCTTTTTGACTGTGGCAAGGTGGCGTTCGCCGTCCCCGGCGAACGATTCTACGCGCTGGCCGACAATCAGCCGCCGGTGTGTCTCTCTAACGATGAATAACCCGGCTACCGGGGGGCCATACTCATGGAGTAGGGCCACAAGGATTGGGGAATCGCCGCATCTGACGGCGCATGAGCCATGGCCACCTCCATCACTCCTCCGGCGGCGAGACTTTGATGAGAGATCCAAAGCGGGTCATGGGCCCGTTGGTTCCAGCGCCGGGCGGTGACATAAGGGGTGTCCACCCGATTCGACGGAGCGTGTATTTCCAGACATCCCCCCTGCTCGAGTTTGAGACTCGCGTAAGGGAAAAGCGGGGCCCCCAGCACATAGGTCGGATGAGACGGTGTCAGGGGATATATCCCCAGTGCGCTCAACACATACCAGGCCGTCATTTCGCCATTGTCATCATCACCTGGGAGTCCATCGGCGGCGGCGCTATAAAGTTCCGAAAGCACGCGACGGACCCAATATTGGGTCCGATGAGGCTGGCCGAGCGCCGTGTAAAGATACAGGACATGATGTACTGGCTGATTGGAATGGGCATATTGGCCGAAGTCAACGGACGCCATCTCGCTCATCTCGTGAATTTCGCGCTGATAGTTATCCGCGGTAAACTGCGGCGGCAGCTCAAACATCCGGTCCAGCTTGGCACAGGCCGCCGCGGGCCCTCCCATCAGGGTAGCGAGCCCCAGCGCATCATGCGGGACCGCCCAGGTTTGCTGCCAGGCGGAGGCTTCAATAAACGGGCCACCCCACGCGAACTCATCAAAGGGCGAATCCCAGCCGGCGCGGGACCGCCCCCGCATGAAGCCGACGGCGGGATCAAATACGTTCTGATAATGACCGGCGCGCGCCATCAGCATCGCAGAGTCCTGAGCCCGCCCCAGCACTTTTGCCGCCTGGGCGATCGCAAAATCGGCAAATGCGAAATCCAACGTGCGGGCCGTCCCATGCAGGGCGACCTCTGAAGGCACATAGCCCAGACGGTCAAATTCCGTCAAGGCCGCCCGGCCACAGCCCCGGCCCGGGTCCCCGGGCTCGAAGGCATCCTTGCGGATCGCCTCATAGGCGGTCTGATGACAAAAGCCCGGAATCCCCTTGACGATCGCATCGGCGAAAATGGCATCCGCATGGGTCCCGATCATACAGGCGCGGTAGCCGGGACTGGACCAGGTAGGCAACCAGCCGCCATCCCGGTAGGCATTCAGCCAACCGTCCAGTATTTCTCCCAGCCGCTCGGGATAAGCCAGGGACAAGAGCGGGTAAACGGTCCGGTGGGTATCCCAGAACCCATTGTCGGCACACAGTCGCCCGGCATGGATCTGGCCATCATAGGGGCTGAAATAATGCGGGAGTCCATCCGGGCCGGGCTCATGAAAATCACGCGGAAAAAGCAGCGACCGGTACAGGCAGGTATAGAAGGTCTCCCGTTGCGCAGGGGTGTGAGCCTCAATGCTGAAGCGCTTTAGCAAGGTATTCCAGCCGGTTTCCCCTTCACGCCGCAGAGCATCGAAACAGGCGCCCGCCACCTCTACACCGGAATTTCGCTGGGCCTGTTCGGCCGAAATGAAAGACGTTGCCACCGTAAATTCGACCACGCGCCCGTCCTGAGGGGCAAGTTCCACATAGCCGCCCAGCTTCGCGCCAGTTCCATGGGTTGCCTCTTTTTCAACGGTCGTGTCAGTGAAGAGGCCACAGGCCACCACAGGACAATCAAACTCGGCCACCCACCATGACTTGAAATTTGCAGGAACACCGCCGGAATTGGCCGTGGTGGACCCCACGAGCCGTCGCTCACCCGGCAGAATCGTTATCGCGGACTCCCCGTCAAAGGTGGAAAACAGGATGCGCCTGGGAAGGGGACCAGAGGGGAAGGTGATGCGGAACCGTGCGCAACGGGACGTCGGGGTGACCTCCATGCGGGTCTCGTAGCGCAGCAGATCGGCACAGAAATAATGGGGCGCGAAGACAGCATCCTGCTGGCGATAGCTGGAGGCGCGGCCCACGGCATCGGGAAGCAGCGCTCCGGTCTGGGGCATGACCACGAAGTGTCCATAATCGCCAATCCAGGGACTGGGCTGATGCGTGGCCCGAATGCCCTGCAGGACACGGGCACGGGACGAGAACAACCAACGGCCTTCGTTGGTTTGCGGCGTCCAGTGGGTCATCCCCCACGGCCGGGCCACCAGTGGTAAGGTATTTCCATTGGAAAAATCGGGCTCGGAATCCGTTCCCTGCAGGGGCCGGACAAGGGAGACAGGCCCGGCCGCATTCCCTTCACCACCATTTCTTTTTGAATTCATAATTTATGAAAAGGTTACGCCGGTCACAAAAGGACCAATTCGGATATTCGCGTCTTCCGGATTCAGGACAACGGCCCCATTGATCACCAGGTTCTGGATGGAGACGCGCTCCACCCTGCGCTCCAGATCGTATCCTGAGATTTCAGACGCCTTATCGGGTCCCGAGTAGGTCACATCCCGGATAATGACATTCTGAATTTTTTGCCCGGGCTTGGGATTGTAATCATCATTCTTGTACACCCTGATATTGAAAATCTGACCGGCACGGACCTCCTCGATCCGGATCCCCGAGAAGGTGATATCGCGCACAACATTGGCATCACCGGCATTGACCGCCAGCGCCCCCTGATACTGCTCGAGGATTTCATCGTGAAGCAGAATATCAATATTCTCGATCAGGACATCCTCGATGAGGTCGCCCTCCTTTTCGTGCCAGCCATGAATCCCGATCATGACGGGATGCGCCACGTCAGCCCAGAAGACGGAATTCCTGACGCGGATATGGCGGGTGTCCCCGTAAAAATCCCAACGGTGGCCGTAGATGGCGATGCAGTCATCGCTGGTCCGCAGAAACACATCATCAACCTCCAGATGGGTCGTGGACATGCAGTCAATTCCATCCGCCCAGAGCGAGGAGCTGATCGTCTTGATATTCCGTATCGATACATGGTCGGACTGCCCGACATAGACGGTATAGTGATTCGGATTGAGAAACAGGATCCCCTCCAGCGTGATCTGGCGGGCGAAGGTCACGCATACACCGCGGGTGTCCGGCCGGGTCTTGTCATAGGTTTGCACCGGCATCCACTCGCTCAAATCGACTACCCCGCGCCCGCAGATCCGAACGTGATCCACATGGTCACACACAATTCCCTTCGTTTTCAGGACGGCCCCATAAGGGAGGTAGAGGGTCTGGCCACTCTGGAGGCGGAGAAACCCGTCCCCCCCGATATGATGAATACCGGGCGGGTAGGTCACGACCCCCTTCCCGGCGGGATCGGGAACAGAGGTCTCTAAATCATTTGCGAAAAGATGCAGGTTATTCAGGGTATCGCCGTTGATTTCGATCGACAGCTTGCGAGGGTGGATCAGGGTGAAGCCGATTTCCCGGTCGCTCATCCGGCGGGCCTTGACCTCATCATGCAGAGGCCTGATCTTCCATGAAGTAATGGCCTGCGCGAAAGTCACGGAGACCTCGACGGTGCCGGTGAAATCAAAGGAGCCGATGGAAACGATGCCGGTTTGGCGAAGCCCGACCCGTGCATTACAGAGGCTGACGGGTTGCCAAGCCTCCCCCGGACTCCGGATATTCACCGAAAACAGTTTCTGCCGGTCACTCAAAAACTCGCTCTGATTATTGAAAATCGTGTGCATCATGCCTACTTTCGTAATGGTGTTGAGGGTGCCGAGGGGCCGCCCTTAAGTCAAGTTTAACTGGCAGGGCAGACGCATCTTAATCGAGCAAAACAAAGGAATTTCAGGGCCAACAGGAAAAGATAAAGAATTACCGGAGACACGGAGGTTTAGGGAGAAAAAAATACAACCGTGGCGTTTATTTCGCCCTCATGTGTACATGAGGCCAAAACAAACGCCACGGTTTCCTGGAGGAATCCGGGAGAATACTTCGACAATGCTTCTTCGGCCAAGTCGGGAAAGGTCTTCTTTAACCCCTTTTTCTCGTGGTATTTCTCCAGAAAACCGTTGCGGAATTTCGAATTTCGGTACTCCGGAATTGAAAATTCAGCAACATTATCTTTGAATTCTCTCTCTAAATCTCCGTGTCTCCGTGGTAAATCCCCCTGCATTTCGAGTGTTATAGATGCGTCTGCCCTCGGCCAAACTGCTTGCAAAGGGAGCTGGTTTTTCTATTATCGACCGCTATGTCATTAATGACCCGCCAAGCCCAGCTGTCAGGGCAAACCGCCTTGTTGCGCTTTGCCAAATTAAACCCTTTGGGAGCCAATCTGGCCATCGGGCCCCTGATCACGGTCTTGGCACTCACCTATGGGGCCAGCGATTTTGAAACGGGCTTGATGTACGCCAGTGTCCACCTCTGCGGAGTGGTGGTGCTGATTGCGCCCGCGCTCTGTGCCGGCATGGATGCCTCCCGCGTCTACAGCCGCGCCTGGTTTATCCGGAGTTACCTGGGCATGGCCTATCTGGCGCTCCCCTTTCTGCCCGGAAATCAGGTAAAAATATGGGTGCTCATTGTGGTCTATTTCGGATTCATGGCCGCCCGCGCAATCGGGGTCATTGCCTCACAGGTCGTGATCAAGGCCCTCAGCCGTCCGACTGAACTGGGAGAGGTCGTCTCCCGCCAGTTCACCTGGTGGTATATCGGGACCATTGCCATCAGCGTGCTGTCCGCCCTCATCCTGAACCGCTCGGCCTGGTTTCCCAGTCAGGAGTGGGCCTTCTTCGCCATCCTGGTTCTGGGCATCTTCCTCAACTTTGCCTCCTCCCTGGCGTTGCGCCGCCTTCCCCCTACGGGCGCCCTTCCACGGGGCTCGCCCATTTCATTGCTGACCGCGATCCCTTCGGTGCTGCGAAATCCGGAACGGCGCGAGGTCATGCTCCTGGCCCTTCTCACCGTCCCAATGGGGATTGCCGCCGGATACCAGCTGAACTATCTCAAAGTCGTCCTGAAACTCTCGGCCGATATCGTGTTCATGACCACGATCGGCGGCATGGTCGCCATGATGGCGGGATCCCATATGGCGGGCATCATCGGGCGCAGCATCGGCTTCCGCCCCCTTCAATTCGGCGCCCATGCCACGCTGGCGGTCTGCGGCATCATCATGGCCTGGGCCAGCCTCCTTCCCGCCCCGCTCCAGCCCATCATCGCCATTACCCTCTTCATCATCGCCTCGCTCTGCATGTCTGTCTCAGGCACCATTTTCAGTGCGTTAAGCATTGATCGCCTGGGTGAAACCCAACGCGTTGAAATTTCCATCATCTTCCAGCTGACCGCCACGCTAGCCGCCGGGCTCGGACTGGGCGTGGTGGCGCTCGCCAAAATGCTCAGCAGTCCCGGAATCCCGGGCGGTCACCTCTACAGTCATACCTGCCTGGTCTGGGCCCTTTTCAGTCTGGCGGTCTGTTGGGCCAGCCAGCGCCTGCGTCGCCCCGGGGATGGGACCTGGGGGGATATTGCCGTGCTCCATCCGGCCAACCTGATGACGGCCGTGCGCCTGCATCAGGTGGAAAACTCCAAGGAATCCCTGGTGGAACGGATGCATAGTTTTGAAAACGTATTGACCAGCGGAACCGCCGTAAGCCGGGCCCATATGCTTCAGTTCCTGCATTCGCCGGATCCCGCTCACCGGACCAGCGCCTACCGCTCTCTCTGCATCAATCCGCTCCCCGCCACGGCACCGATCGTACTTCAGGAGGGCCTGAATCCGGAGTCTCCGTTACGCCGCGAAGCCTTAACAGCTCTGGGCTTCCTCAATGATCGGTCCCAGATTCCAGCCTTGCGTCATCTTCTTGAGGAGGCTTCCCCGCGAGTCGCGGCCACCGCGTTTAAAACCCTGATGCGACTCGGCGAACGCCTCCCGGAAGCTAAGGTGCTGGCCTGCTGGCAGGCCTGGACCGATCCCGCTGACCGGCTGGAGCTCCTCGTAGGCCTTTCCGCCACCCGTCAGATTCCCATCTTGTGGGAACTGGTCCGCGCCGAACTTGCCACCAGCCAATCCGGGAGCTTCCTTCGCGTAGTGCTGCTCTATCTCGCTGATGCCCTGGGCGAGCGGACCGAGATCTGCGAGATATGGGACGCGGAGGAGAAAACCCCGGGCAGCGGTCAGGCCTTTGTCCTCGGCGACCTCGGCGACCAACCCGCCTGGGCTGATCTGGCTGATCCCGGAACGGACCGGTTGGCCTGGCGTGCGAGAATCGCCACGCGCCTGAAATGCCCTTGCGTTCCTGATGACTCCACCGCCATCTCGCTGCTCTTCCTTGCCAGCAAAATGGCCACGTAAGCGGCTGCTTACGCAAACACCCTGTCCGGGGCACTGATAAGGTGGCGTTAAATCGGCAAGGTCTATACGACACCTAGAGCCGCACGAACCTCATCACGCAGAGACTTGCAGATTTTTATAGCTTGGGCCGCATTCTCCTTTTGCGCCGATTCTCCAGGATACCGAAACGCCACCGCAAATTGGTTAAGCACGCCCAAATCAGGACGGAATGCATCCCAAGTCGGTTCCACAGCAATGACAAGATCGAGCAAGTGGATCAGGTTATGAGTTTTCACAATAGCGATATCCGCTTCCTGCAGGCGAGCCTTGAGGTATTTTTCGGCTGCTTGCTGGGCGTGAAAACATACCGCATCGAAATTCGGCAGGCGACGCACACGCCATTCCCGGCATGCCGTCCGGTAATCACCATCAGCCTTGGCTATCCACTCATGCGTTAGGAGCTTCATACAATAACTTACCGCTCGTGGCCTCTTTTAAGAAAAAATCATTCATGGCCACACGACGCTCAATATCAGTAGGTGTCCGTATGACCAAATCCACAGCAAATGAAGGGCTCAATTTCCGGATCATCTCAGCTGCCTTACTAACGCCACTTCCCTTGAACGGCATCACAATCAAGAGATCCACATCAGAATCCGGGCGGGGCTTGCCTCTGGCATAGGATCCAAACAAGACAATCCGACTGGGTCGGTATTCTTCTACCAACCGACTGCAAAACATCTTTATGTCTCCAATTGCCACCATTTTTCAAATCTGCCATATAACGCCTCGTCTTTCAATCCTGTTATCAATAGCTTTGTTAAATTTGAACAGAAGCCTGAAAAATCACGAAGCTCGCCAGCCACACCAGCCACACCCTGCTTGCGTTTCCCACTGGATTCATGCATCTTCTCCGCTATGAAACCCTATGGACATTTCTCTCCGGATGGTCGTGAATTTATCATCACCGCCCCCCTTGCCCCCCCGCGGGCGCAGGTCAATTTTCTCTGGAATGACACCTTGATCTCCGGACTCAATCAGTTCGGCGGAGGGGACGGTGTGTTCAACAACCAGACCCTCACGCTCAACCATCCGGAGGGCCGCGTTCGCCTGATCCGGGATGGACGACGCTATTTCTACCTGCGCGACACCGACACCGGCACCCTCTGGAACACCGGCCTGTTCCCGATCAACACACCCGATGCCTGCTTCACCTCCCACGTCGGCCTCGGCTATTCGACGTTCGTCATGGAGTGGAATGGGATCACGACGGAAAGCCGTGTTTTTCTGGCCGCCGATGAACCGGTTGAGATCTGGGAATTCTCCATCCGGAACACCTCGGATCACCCACGCCACCTCTGGTTTGCCCCCTATGTTGAATGGTGGCTCGGCGGTTACACGACGTTTTCCAGTCCCTATTCCTACCTGCGCAGCACCTACGACCCCGCTCACCGCGCCGTGCTGAGCTTCAACACCTCCGACGAACGCCCTCATCAACGCTATAATGCCTTTGTAGCTACTGACGGCGAGGTGCAACAGTGGTGCGGGGGGCGTCGCGACTTCTGCGGTCCGTTCGGCTCCCCCATCCAGCCACGCGCCCTGATCGATGGCGCCATGTCCTGCAAAGAGTCCTGGTGCGAGGAACTGGCCGGTGCCCTGGCCATCCCCATCGAACTTGAACCCGGCGCCTCCCGCCAGGTGACCGTATTGCTGGGCAGTTTCGACACGCTGGCCGAGAAGGACCGCCTCATCACCAAAGTTATGGCACCCGCCTATCGCCTCCAGACCTGGAATAGCCTGCAGGCGGAAAAGTCGGCCATGCTGTCACGCGTCCAGGTGCAGACCCCGAATGAGCAGATCAATCGCCTCGTCAACGTCTGGGCCAAGCAACAGATCCAGTTATGCGTGGAATTCGGACGGGATGGGGCGCGCGGCTTCCGGGATACGCTTCAGGATGCGTGGGGCATCCTCCCGTTCAATGCCCCGCTGGCCAAGGCAAAAATCAAAGAGACCCTGGCTCACCAATACAGCGACGGACATGCGATCCGGGGCTGGCTCCCGCTTCAGCCTCATCACTATTCCGACGGACCCACCTGGATCACCCCGACGGTTGACGCCTATCTCAAGGAAACGGGCGACCTCACGATCCTTCAGGATAAGGTCCCCTTTCTCGACCAAGGTGAAGCCACGGTGCTGGAGCACATGCTCAAGGGCGTGCGGCACTTGAGCGACGATCTGGGCAGCCACGGCCTGGTCCTCGCCCATGAAGGTGACTGGAATGACTCCCTTAACTGGATGGGACGCGCCGGGAAAGGCGAGAGCGTCTGGACGTCTATGGCCCTCTATTACAGTTTAAACATTCTCGCCGAAATGGCGCGTGAGGTCCTGAATGATGCCGTGCTGGAAGCGGAAATGCGGCAGCGGGCCACCCGGATTCAAGCGGCCATTGACCAGCATGGCTGGGATGGCGAATGGTATCTGGCGGGCTATAGTGACTTCGGCAATCCGGTCGGTTCCGCCAAAAACAAGGAAGGCCGGATTTTCCTCAATAC
The DNA here is from genome assembly GCA_037128595.1 of bacterium. NCBI lineage: Bacteria > bacterium. The sequence continues at coordinate 19,151 of JBAXWB010000036.1, read as the reverse complement.
GCAAACATGGGCGGTGATGACCGGCCTCGCCCAAGGCGAACGTAAAGCCGCCTGCCTGAAGGCCATTGACGGGATTCTGGAGTCGGAGCATGGCTCCCTGACCCTGACCCCGCACTATACGGCGGCCGACCCCAATGTCGGGCGTGTCACCATGCTTTTGCCCGGCATGTATGAAAATGGTACGCCATATTGCCACGGCACCGCCTTTAAAATCGTGGCCGACCTGACGGCGGGACGCCCTGATCAGGCCCTGGCCAGCTATCTCAAGGTGATGCCCGACAGCCCCGGCCATCCCTCGACCGTCTCCGGTTGCGAGCCCTATGCCTTTACCAATCAATACCTGGGCCCGGCCAATGGCCGGTCGGGTGATTCGATCAGCGGCTGGATCACCGGTGCCGCGGGATGGATGTTCCGCGCCGTGGTGGAGTACTTCTGCGGAATCAAGCCGGGTTACAAGGGAGTGACGATTGAGCCCTGTTTGCCCTCCGACTGGAATCAGGTTTCCGTCCAACGTGAGTTGCGGGGGAAACGCTATGAGGTCTCGATCACCCGCAAGGCCGGCGGCTATGCCATCACGGTCAATGGCCGCGCCTATCAGGGCGAGATTATCCCTTATTAACCTTTCATCAGGAGCCAGATACCATGCCACCCTTATCACACCTTCGTCCTGCCTCGCTGAACCGGTTCTGGTTCGGGGCCGCCTATTATCCTGAACATTGGGATGCCAACACCCGGGCGGCGGATCCGGCACGTATGGCCGCGGCCGGATTCAATATGGTCCGCATGGCCGAATTTGCCTGGAACCTGATTGAGCCCTCCGAGGGGCACTACGACTTCACCCTTTTTGATGAAGCGATCCAACAGCTCGGGGCACAGGGGATCCACACCCTGCTCTGCACGCCCACGGCCACTCCGCCACGCTGGCTGACGCTCAAACACCCGGAGATCGCCGCAATGAATGAAAACGGGCTGTGCATGGAACATGGCTCACGCCAGCATGTCTGCCACGCCAACCCGGTGTTCCGCAGTTATTCCCGCGCCATTACCCGCGCCATGGCGGACCATTACCGGGCCAACCCCTATGTGGCGGGCTGGCAGACTGACAACGAACTTCATTGCCATTTCAGCGAATGCCATTGCCCGAGCTGCCAGCACGCCTTTCAGGATTTCCTGCGTCTTAAATTCAAGGGGGATATCACCGCCCTGAATACCGCCTGGGGAACAACCTTCTGGGCGCAAACCTATGATGATTTTACGGCCATCCCGACCCCTAAAAATAACCGACCCACATTTTCCAATCCCGCCCACCAGCTCGATTATGCACGGTTCGTTGCCAGAGTCGTCGCACAGTTCCAGCACGACCAGGTCGTGACCCTGCGCGAAACCAATCCCCGCTGGTTCATCACACACAACGGGTGCATGAAGCATGTGGATTATCGCGGTGAGTTCGGGCAGGATCTGGACGTGCTCGGCTATGACTGTTATCCAATGTTCTGCACCGACCCTGCGGAGCGGCAGGCCTCGCAGGCCTACCAACTGGACGCCGTTCGCGCCTGGTCAGGCAATTTCATGATCCCGGAACACCAGTCCGGCCCGGGCGGACAGCAGCCCTACTTCCAAGATCATCCCGAGCCGGGTGAACTCCGGAAAATGACCTACGTCTCGATCGCACATGGAGCGGACAGTCTTCTCTATTTCCGGTGGCGGACCTGCCGGTTCGGGGCCGAGGAGTACTGGTGCGGCATTCTGGATCACGACAACGTGCCGCGCCGGCGCTATGATGAAGTCAGTCAGGTTGGAACTGAACTGAAGCGGATCGGCCCTGAACTTGCGGGGACCTACGTCCATGTGGACGTGGCCATCGCCGGCGCGGACCTGGACCAGGATCAGGCGTATCCCACGCTCTCTTTCGGACTTCCCAGTCACTCGGATATGGCTGCCGCCATTCACGGCGTCTGGTATCGGAAGGGCTATGCCACCGGTGTCATTCATCCCACGGATGACCTGTCATCGCTCAAGTTGTATATTATTCCGCACTGGGTGGTGTTCAATCCTGACTGGGTGCCGCTTCTGGAAACCTTTGTCCGGAACGGAGGGACGCTGGTGATTGGCGCCCGGACCGCAACACGGGACCAGAATAACAATGTCGTACCGGAAACACTACCGGGCTGCCTGCGCGAACTGGCAGGTGTGACGATCGAGGAATATGGCCGCCAGAATCAACCCCAAGCCCGCCCTCTGGCCTTCTCGCTCAAGGGGAAAACGGTGACAACCGACTTTTGGTATGAGTCGCTCAAACTGGAAGGCGATACCAAGACCCTGGCGAAGTGGTCCAGCCGGCACTTAAAAGGCCAGCCCGCCCTGTCGATCCGCAAACTCGGCAAAGGGTCCGTGGTGTATGTGGGAACCTACATGACCCGTTCCGTTGCCAGCAGCCTATTGCCTGTGCTGGCTCAACAGGCGGGCCTGAAACCGCTCTGGCCTTCGGCACCAACCGGCGTCGAGATCGTACTACGCCAGAACGACAACCAGAAGCTTTGGTTCCTGATCAACCACAACGAGAAAGCCATCTCCCTCAAATCGCCACCACGGGGGATTGACTTGATTACCGGAAAACGTGTTCCGGCAGTCCTTCACCTCAAGGCGCGCGATCTGGCGATCATTAAACAAGAACTGCGTTAACCCTATATCCGGCCGTTAAGACCACTACGAAACACGCGAAATTCGCGAAAGGTATTGATCATTAAGACATTGCAGGAAAATTTTAGTTAAAATGATCTTCACCCAGCGGGCGTGGAAACCATTCCAAAAAACGATTTCCCACTCTTCTTCGTTACCAACATACTATTTTCGCGTCTTTTGCGTGTTTCGTAGTTGCTGCTCTTTTTAGACTAACACCCGGGCGAGTCGAGAGATTCTACTGGGCCAACAGTGGAGCCAGTTTTGAGGCGACCCGCCGCATCGCCTTGATCAGCTGGGCACAACGTGGGGCCGGACAACGGAACGCCGGGGCATAAAGCCCGAGTGCGCCCCAGGCGTTGTGGTCGGGGCCGTAAACAGGACAAGCCAGACCCACCAACCCTTCGCGGCGGGAGCCGGTCTGACACCAGCCTTGTTCCCGGAGTTCGGTCAGGGCGGCGGTCAGGGCTTCCTCGGTTTTGATGTGATCCCAAAGCGGACCCGGCATCCCGTTCTGTTCCAGGATTTGCTGCCGCTCCAGATTGCCCGCGGTCGCCGCCAGCATCCGGCCGGTGGCCCGCGCAAAAAACGGCCGGTTCGCCATAGGGGTGTGGGCCACCTGAATGGGTTGCGTACTATCCACACGAGCCAATTCAACGCGGTTCCCATTGACCAGTACGGTCAAGAGGCAGGCCTCCCCCTCCTGATCAGCCAACTGCTTCAGCTGGGCCTGGATCTGGCCCAGAACCAGGGGAGCGGCGAGCCGGTTCATGACCCCTAATTGCCGGCACTTCACGCCGGGCACATAGATGCCATGTCCGGTTTTCTGCACATACCCGCAAGCCGTCATGGTCTTGAGGAGATTATGCACGGAGTTGGACTGCAAGTTCATGCGCTTCGCCAGCTCCGCGAGTGAGGTGGCTTCTCCGTGCAGATCCCCGGCTATGATCAAGTCAAGAAGGTCGAGCGCCTTTTTCAAGGATCGCACCGGTACCTTCTTCACTTGAGACTCACTCGCGGTCTTCATTTTAATTCTTTCGCTCAGGTTCGGCTTGGCCGGGTCGCCAGCGGACAATTGATGACACACGGTTCCGCCACCACCGGTCGGTACTTCTTGATCGGATCATGCTGACGCAGTCCGGCCGCCAGGGCTTCGGGTGTGATCGGGTCCGGCGCCACCAGATCCACCTTCGAGCCAAGGTACTTAAATCCACTTTCACCGGCCAGCACATAACGCTTGCACCAATTGCAGCGATTCGCATCGATTCTGGCGAACGAGAACGTACTGGCTTCACAGGTCAGGGTGACCCGTTTATCCGTGATGGCCTGGGTAGCACAGGTGCTGATGCAGGGCTTGCCATCGCACTCCTCGCAGGCAGTCGCACCGGGGGCGGGCGTAAAGACCGGAGAAGGCGAGAGCGGGGCATCGGTGACAATGGCCACGCAACGCTGGCGGATACCGAATTCGGGCGTGGCCAGGTGACCACTTTCCGTGAGCCAGCCCAAACCAGCGGCCACCCCGGCAAACCGGTTGCTGAAAATATCCGGCTGCGGGCCGCGTGGATTAGCGGTAACCGAATCCGTTCCCGTCAGATCCATCGTGAGGGCGGCCCGGTAGCCTAACGACTCCAGTTGCTTGACTAGACGGTAGCCGATAATGGTTCCAACCCAGTTTGTAACATAGGTCTGGAAGGCATAGGGTCCGACCGCCTCCGCCGGGGGACGGGTCGCCCAGCGCAATACTTCCTCATGGTAGCGTAGCCCGAAAACCAATACGGACTTGGCCCCGGCAAGCCAGTCACCAGGTGTCTTCACGACCCGCTTATTGGATTCGACTACCGGATCCCACGGCGTAAACCGGATGGAGTGGTCCGTGGCGTCAAGCACGACCCCTGCTTCAAAAACCGGACGCAGTTGATCCGCCAAGGCGTTCAGGCGCGAAACGGGGGCCACGCCCACCAGATCAGCCCCATATTCCCGGGCCAGAGCGGCCAAATGACCGGCCAGGTCCGCACGGGCGTTCCCCCGGTCCAGACGCGTGGGAGCGCTATCGGGCAACCGTTTTTGAGGAGGGATGGGCAACCGGGTGACCACGGTATTGGCCAATACCTTGCGGCCGGCCAGTTCGGGAATGAGCGCGAGCAGCTGTTGTGTCAGGGAAACGCCTTCCACCTTGTCCACATGCGAGCCACTGGACTCGATGCTGGTCAGAGAGCGGAAGCCGAGCTCCTCCAGATTACGGGTGAGATCAAAGCAGAGCGAATCCACCTGATGCCGGGCACCAAAGAGGAACGGTCCGTCCCCAGCGTCCGCCGGACAGGTCACCGCCAGAACTACCGCGCTGGTGGCGCCGGGCAACCAGGTGCCCAGCTCGATCCCGGCCGTGTGCAGGGACGCCGCGTCCAGCACGACCAATGCCTCGGCACCATCGGCCATCGCGCGGGAGAGGAGTCGATCCCGTACCGCCCGCGACATCTTCTCCGCATCGGCACTGGCCCAATGCATCCGCATCGGGGTTTTTGAATAGCTCCGGTCAAACGAACGGATGGGTTTAGGTACGCAAAACTTAAGGCATTGGCCCATTTCCCCCGAACGGATGCCGTGGGCTTTGATGTTGTCCAGAATGACCTGCTCGGTCACCACTTCGGGAATGTCCAGATCCAGATCCAGATCGAAATGCTCACCCCAGGCGCAACGCCAGAGGTTCTTGTTCGGGAAGCGATATTCATACGGGCTAATTTTCAACACTTTCTCGCCGTTGATTTCCTTGGACAAGGCATGGGAGGGGCAGTGTTTGCGGCAAAGCATACACTGATCGCATACGGTCCCTGGCGGAATGAGGGGATCGGGCTCGATGATGGCGTCCGTGATGACGGTGATAAACCGGTTACGCGCGCCGTATTCAGGCGTCAGCGCCAGGCCATTGAAACCGATGTCCGCCAGCCCCGCCACGACCGGCATATAGATGTTGCTGACATCCGGCGCAAAGACCGCCTTCAGCTCCTTGTACTGGTTGTAGCGCCAGATATTGCTGGAGGCGATCGGAATCGAGCCATACCCCTGCTGCTCCAGAAAGGTGGCCATGCGGTAGGCCATTTCATCCAGCCGCGAGTTCATGAGATACTGCACCGAATACGGGCCGATCTCCTGGGAATGGCGTTCCCCCCCGAGTTCGATACAGGCGTCAGGATGATGCAGGCCCATGACCAGCACTGTACGGGCCCCCGGAAAGACCCCCTGCGGACTCATCATAATCGGCGCCTGCTCGCACCGTTCAATATTGCCGAATCCCACCAGATCCGCGCCCAACTCATACGCCCGGTTCTTCAATGCGTCCTTCAGATTCATATCCCTCGGCTCCTTTTGATATTCCACAATATTGAACTTTATTCTTAATATGGAATACTAATAAGGGATGCACAAGATGTCAAGATGGGGAAAACGGCCTCTAGATGCGCTGCTCCGTCTTGCAATCGAAGAAGTGGGCTTTGTCGATAAACACGGCCGGTTCAGCGGCCTCGCCTACCTGGAATTGGCGATGGGCATCCACCCGGCTGATGAAGGTCGTCTCGGCCACGCGGAAGTAGATGTAGGACTCCGACCCCATGGGCTCCACGACTTCCACCCTGGCCTGGATTCGCGGCGCACCAGGCAATCCCTCGGCCGTCGCGGAACCAATGTCTTCGGGTCGCAAGCCCAATGTCACCGGCTTGTCAACATACGCCGCCAGGGCGGCCTTGTCCTTCTCCGGCACCGCCAGCCGCATGCCGCCTTCCCCCTCAAACGTCACCCGCCCGCTGATCACCCGGATGGTCCCCTCGAAGAAATTCATGGGGGGCATGCCAATGAAGCCGGCAACAAACCGGTTGACGGGAGTGTTGTAGAGCTTGAGCGGTTCATCCACCTGCTGAATCAACCCGTTTTTCATGACCACGATTCGCTGCCCCATCGTCATGGCCTCAACCTGGTCATGCGTCACATAGATCATCGTGGTATTCAGCTGATGATGGAGCCGGTTGATCTCAACCCGCATCTGCACCCGCATTTTGGCGTCCAGATTGGAGAGCGGTTCATCGAACAGGAATACCGCCGGCTTGCGCACAATGGCGCGCCCCACCGCCACGCGCTGGCGCTGTCCGCCTGACAGGGCCTTGGGCCGGCGCTCCAGCAGTTCGCCGATGCCGAGGATCTGGGCCGCCTCCTGCACCCGCGCCTCGATCTCCTTGGCGGGAAACTTCCGCAGCTTCAGTCCGAAGGCCATGTTCTCCTTGACCGTCATGTGCGGATAGAGGGCATAGTTCTGAAAGACCATGGCGATATCCCGGTCTTTGGGCGGCACATCGTTCACCACCCGGTCCCCGATGCGGATCACGCCTCCGCTGATTTCCTCAAGCCCTGCCACCATGCGCAGGGTGGTAGACTTACCGCACCCGGAGGGTCCGACAAAAACCACAAACTCGCCATCCCGAATTTCCAGATTGAAGTCCGACACCGCTTTCACGTTGCCGGCATAAATCTTATCCACATGTTCCAGTGTCACTTTGGCCATATTATTTCCCCATTACCCCTTAACGGCGCCCTCCGTCAGGCCGCGCACGAATAATTTCATTGAGAACACAAACAACAGGATGATCGGGATGCTGGCTAAGGCATAGCCCGCCATCAGAGGGCCCCAGAATTTGAGATATTCCCCGGCCATTCGCAGCAACTGGACCATCACCGGCAGGCGCGAATGATCGCGCATCACAATCAATGGCAGCACGAACTCATTCCAGGCGGCCACAAACTGCATAACCCCGACCGTCCCCAGGATCGGACCCGACAGCGGCAGAACCACATTGCGAAGTTGCTGAAAATGCGAGGCGCCGTCAATTTCGGCCGCTTCATACAGATCGCCGGGAATGTCGGCCACGAAATTGCGCAACACGAAAATGGCAAATACCTGGCCGGACGCCGCCCCCACCAGGATCAGTGCCGCCAGCGTGTTGAGCAGATTCAAGTCTCTCAGGAGACGGAACAACGGCACCAGATTGGCGATCATGGGCATCATCATCAGAATCAGGATGGCATTCCAGAAGAAGGCGGACATCGGCATTTTCTGGCGCGCAAAGAAATAGGCGGCCAGCAGGGCAAAGCAGAGCGTCAGCACCGTGGCGCTGACGGATATGAAGATGCTGTTGGCCACCGTGGGCATCACCAACCGCCAGGCCTCCACCCAGTTCTCGGGATGGAACGGGGGCGTCAGGGCGGTCGGCGCGGCATAGAACTGGGTGTTCGTCTTGAAGCTCACGACCACCATCAGATAGAGCGGCAGAAAGGCAAACGCCAGCACCGACCAGATGGTCAGATGCTTGGTCAGGCGCAGACACCCGTCCCCGAATTGACTCAGCCGCCGGTAGAAGGGATTCGTCTGTCGCTCGAAGGCGCGGCGGATGCGCGCCTCCGCCATCGCGCAGGCGGCCCGCAACGCCGCATCGCGCACGACCAGCGCGGCCGGCGCGGAGCGCGGCCGGGCCTCCTTGCGGTTGGGATCCATCAGCCAGGTCAACCCCTTCTGCAACGCAATCACAATGATCGTCAGCACAATCCCCACCGCACAGGCATACCCCATTTCCTGCTCGATAAAGGCCTTGCGGATCATGAACAGCGCGGGCACCGTGACCGCCCCGCCAGGACCGCCATACATCCCCGCCAGGGCCAGAATCATTCCGGCATCCTTGATGGTATCAATGATGACGAACACCAGTAGCAGGTAGATGGACCCCATAATCAGCGGCAGCTCGATTTTCGTGAACTTCCGCCACCAGTTCGCCCCGTCGATCTCCGCCGCTTCGTAGACATCCTTGCTGATTCCCTGAAGCTTGGCCAGGTGCGTGAGAACCGCAAACGACCCCACCCAGGGGAATCCCCAGACAATACACGCCACCAGGATCAGGCGTGGATCGCCCAGCCAGGCGGGAGACTGACCCTGGACAAAAATGCCGCCCCAGTGAAAGAACTGGTCGAGCGACACCAGGACCCCAAACAGTCCCGTGGAATTCAGGAATTGGTTCAGGTAACCGGAGGTGGCCTCAAAAAAGAAAGAGCGCCAGATCAACACCACCACCAGCCCGGGAATCACCATGGGCACCACGAACATCGTCCGATAGAAAAACTGCAGCTTGACGCTGCGGCACCGGTGGATGCACACGGCCACGAGCAGGGCGGGAATCATCTTAACCACATTCCAGCCACCCAGGATGAGCGCCACTTTGAAGGACTTCCAGAACTCCGTGGATTTGCATAAACTGATGTAATTATCGAGTCCGACAAATTCAGAGATATCCGACCCGTTCCACCGGAAGAAGCTATGGAACACCCCGCTGGCCGCAGGGTAATAGATGAACAGCCCGATCAGGCACAGCGCGGGCAGGACAAACAGGTAAATCTCCCAATGGTGCTTGATTTCCCGCCACTTGATATCACGACCCGCCATCGCTACTCCCCCCCCTCTGCCCACTGCCCACCGGCAACTGCTTACTGTTAACCCGGGCGCGGACTTTTTCGACTACCGCCGGGCTGAACTCATAGAAGCCGCCGGGATTGGCCAGGGGCTCCGCATCCAATTGCTTCTGCAGGTAGGCGGCATCCAGGTCCCGGTTCAGCAAGCGGATCGCCAGCATCTGACGGTACCTGATCCAACGCGACTGGGCCTGCCGAGGCACCTTTTCCTCAAACGCCGCGGCACGAACCTCCGCCAGAAGCTGCTCATCACGGACCATGCCCCGCCGCCGGTTGCGCCCCATTTCCTGAAGCTCCCGGACCCCGCGTTCGAGATAAAACGGCAGGAATTCAGAAGCCATCTGCAGATAGCCGATCTGGTTCACTTGGAAGAGCGAGTAAAGCTGCTGCCACTTGATGAGCGTCTCCCCGCCAAGGGTCATCGGCATGCATCCAAATATCCCCTCCAGGTGGGGGTTGAACGGCTCCAACATGGGCGACACGCGAGTCCCCTTGATGGCCGGGATCCAACCCATGATGCGGTTCAGCTCCTCATTCCCCGACTGGCTACCGAGAAACCGCAGGAAATCGACCGCCACGTCGGGATATTTACAGCTCCGGGTAACCGAGAAGGCGAACGACGAGGTCGGCCGCTCATAGACCGGCCCTTCCGATATGGCGCCGAACTCGGGGTCATCCGCGGCCGGCACCGGAAAATCCATGATCCCGACCTTAAACACCCCGCGCGCCTGCTCGTGCAGGCTGCCGACATCCCAGGTTCCGGTCGTCATGAACACGGCCCTTTGCTGGGCAAACAGGAAGATCGCCTCATCCCGCCCCAACCCGGTGAACCCGGCCTGGAACTGTTCGGTCAGATGGCGGAGCATCCGGAACTTGGCCTCAAACGGCGGGAAATTGAAATCCAGCCGACCGGTCTTAAACGCAACAAAGAGCTCATCATTCCCCACCGAACCATCGCCATTGAAGTCGGCCCGCCGCACCGCGCCATAGGTCAGCGGTTCAGCCATCATGCTCTCCCACATCGCCATATGATACGCCGACCCGGCGATGGGGGTATAAGGCTTCCCCTTGGCATCCCGCTGGCTTCTGATCTGGCGGCAGACTTCGAGAAAGTCACGATAGTCGCGGGGCGCCTCGGTCCGGCCCGTGAGTCGTTTCAGCAAGTCCTTGTTATAAAAGATCCGGACCCCGAATTGCGCGAGCGGGATCTGCATGTATTCCTGCAACTCCTCCAGATAGACCGACCGCATCACATCCTTGTAGGTGCTGCGCCAGGGAACGCCTTCCAGTTTGGTTCCCTTATTATAGGGATTGGGCTGGTTCACGGCCACCGTCATCGGCAGAAAATATCTCCGGTAATACCCGAGCATGACATTGTAAGGAATGCTGCCGCCGCCGATTTCAATGATATCCGGGGCCGTCCCTCCCATCAACTGGGTGGACATCCATTGCGCATAGGTCACCTCGGGGACGGCGTCCTGGATGATGCGGACCTTGGGATGCAATCCATGATATTTCTCCGCCATGGCGTTGAGGGCCTCCCGCACCCCCGCCTCCAATTGCCAGTGCCCGATCCGCAGAACAATATCCCCCTCCGCCGGCGTCGCCTCATGACGGGCGTTCAAGATGGACACCGCGGACCAGATGAACGTGGCGCCCACCACGATCAGGGCGGAATTCTTTTTAAGAAAGGGACCGATGGCACTACTCACGGGGTCGCGCCCTCCGCCCGCAACCGGGCCTCCAGTTCATCCATCCGCTTGAGTTCCTGTTTGGCAATGAATACCTTCTGCTCGCCGGGGTACTCCTCAATCAATTTCGTGTAATACTCACGAGCCATCGCAAAGTCTCCGACCCCGAATTCAGCGAGAGTGGCCAGTTGCCAGTAGGTATAAGATAAATCCTGGATGGGATTGGCCGGATCGATTTCCGCCGTTTTCCAGGCCTGCATCGTCGCCTCCAGTCTCAGGTCGTTTAACCCGAGCATCAGACCGCAATGCGCGACCAACCGGAAGGCCGCACTGTGCCAGGGGCTTTGCGGATGGGTTTTGAGAAACTCCTGCAAGGACTCAAGCACCACTCGGGTCCGGGCCTCATCCGGTGCCGCCAGTTTTGCCGCCTGCTGGAGCAGAAAGGCCTCCTCCCCGGCGGGATGAAATGGAAACCGATCGATCACGTCCTGATAGGCGGCCACCTGTGGCTCCAGTTCCGGGGCTTCCCCATTGTCGGGCATGGCCGTGATCCGGGCTAACCCCAACCAACTCCAGGCCGCCAGATGGTTAGTGGGCGCCAGCTCAATCACCTGGCGGTATAATTGCCTGGCCTGCTCGAGATCCTCACCCGGCCGGCGTAGAGACCACGTCGTCGCTTCCCCATACAAGGCCGCCAGATGCTCCGAGCCTCCCTTGGGCGAATGCATCTCTGCCATCTGGAAGTCCTTCAGCGCCAGAGAGTATTCACCCAGCCGATAGTTTTTCCAACCGGAACTCACCTTGGCTTCGGATCGGCTTTTATCCCGGGACAGCGCGTTTTCCTTGAACCGGTTCAGCGCCAGAAGGTGTGCTTGAGCGGCCTTTTCTCCCGCCTTACCGGGATCCCGCGCCTCTTCAGCATTGATCCGGAGAATCTGCCACACCTGGTCGTGGTCATACCGCCTCCCTTCAGACATCACCGTCATGGGCCCCAGCAGTTCGATCTCGCTGTATTGCCCGAATTCGCCGCCCCCGGCAAATACCTCCGCATCACACCCATTGTCGGGGTAGGTCACACCGGACTGCAATTCATGGGATAGCAGAAGCATTGCCCCATCCGTTTCGAAGCAGGCGGCAACCCAGCCAGCCTTCAAGGACGCGTCAGGCATGACGCCCACCTTCTGACAGGCGATGTCATCATTTTTCAGCGACAGCACCGACTGATGGGTCGAAAACAAGCCAGGCAGAAGTTCTCCCAGTTTCCGGTAACGCAGGCCATCATCCTCTTTACCCAGCGGAAGCAGGCAGAAGGAGGGACGCCTCACCTGCGTCACAGACCATACCGTCATGTCCACACTGCCCCCCCGCTGTTTTTTGAAATACTGGCGGACATTGACTAAGGGTTCCTTGGGGTCCATGACGAACTCGCGCACGCAAACTGACCCAAAGTCGGTATCTTCCGGCGAGGTCATCCGCACCCCGCCCGGGATCGGCTCCGCAGTGGCACGCCCGCCATCAAACGAATAGGACGGGGGCCAACGCCGCCCCGTATACTTCCGCCAGAGGTCTAGCGACGTGGGCCACACCTTATCGCCGCCGAAGTTATGCCAGTTGGTCCCCGCCTCCTGAACCATCCCGCCATTGACTTCCGGGGCCACCCACAGCAGATTGGAGCCGCCTGTCAGGGAAAAGCTCATCACATGATTGATAGCAGGCACGAGAATCAGTTCGCAGCTCCGATTGGAGATTTTCCAGGAGTTGGTCCAGCCCATGAAATCAGTGGTCTCGACCGTCACCCGGCCCCTGTCAACACAGCCTCCCGCCAGAACAAGGCCGAGCAATAGGAATAGGTATCTTCGCTTCATCATGGGCGCAGAATATAACACGACTGTTTTCGATTGTCCCAAACCATTTTTTATAAGATTATCCTTCACATGAAACCACCCTCTTGTCCCGATCTGATCCCCCTGACTGGCACCATTCACGAAACAGGAAAATCTCAACGCCTCCCGGCCTGGGTGCGCGTGACTGATGGCCAAGGCAATATCATTCAGGATGCCGGCGTTCATGAATCCCTGCGTGGATTCCCCTGTGATGGCGCATTCGAGCTAGATCTCCCTCCGGGCCAATACGATATTGCCGTTCATCGCCTGATCAGCCACGAATGGTTCACCCGGACGATCGTGCTCGAGGCAGGAACTCCCCAGACCCTGACCTGCGAATTAACGCCCTGGTTCGATCCAAACGCTGCAGGGTATTTCTGCGGCGAAAGCCATGACCATCTCAATTATCAACAGGACCCCAAGGGGGTGGTGCGGTACTGCGAAGCGCTCGGGATCAGTTATGTGGACGTCTGCCAGGGATGGATGCACCGCTGTGAAACAGATCGCGTCGTTTCAGGCGATGAAATCGCCGCCCGGCTCGAATCGTACTCTACCCCGGCTTTCCATCTTTATTTCGGCGGCGAACGACCCAAGAAACGCTTTGGCCACACCTGGTGGACCAACCTCACCCCGTTCAAGGATCCTAATGGCGAATACATGGGATGGCATGACCCGGATTATGTGAAGTTCAGCAGCCAACAGACCCGTACGGGTGTTGAAGTCGAGCCGAACTGCCCTTTCACCGGCGAGCTTCCCTTTTCCGTGTGGCGCCGGTTTCAAGCCCAGGGCGCAGTCGGGGTGGCGGCCCATCCCACCAGTTGGTGGATGGATCGCGCCGACCAGACGGTCATCACCACCAACATGGCCAGTGACCTGATTTATGGCCTTCTCGCCGGCTGTACCCCTGATGCCATTGTGGCCATGGGCTACGATCCTGACCAGATTTTCTATCAGAACGTCTGGTTCCATCTGCTCAATGAGGGTTACCACCTGCCTGCCGTTGCCGAAACGGATGGGGACCTCCATGGCGCCCATCATATCGGCCAAATCCTGGGCTACACCCAAACCCCCAGCCGGACCTATTCACGGACCGGCGTCGCGGAAGGGATGCGGACCGGCAGGACCCTCATGACGAGCGGCCCCTTTGTCATCTTTACAGCGGATGACGGCCATTACCGGATGGGCGATGAAATCACCCTGGATCATCCCGGCCACCAGCTGGAGGTCGAAGTCTGGTCTGACCCCGACCCCGGGGAGTTCCTGAGTGGACTCATTGTTTATCGCAATGGCCTCCCGATTCTGAAGCAGGATCTGCGTGACCAGAAACCCCGCCACCACCGGCTCATCCTGCCGGTCACCGAACACGGGGACCGGGCCTGGTATGTGGTCAAGGTTTATGGAAGCAACTACCCGACCGACGACCGTTTTCTGGATGTATTCGCCTACGCAGAACTCTGTGAGGCGGAGTTGCATTCTGAATATACGGCCATCAAGCAGGTGGCTCTGACCAATCCCATCTATTTTGTTCCGCGCGGCTGGACTCCGCCCGCCCCGGTGCAATGCCACCTTCATCTGGAGACGCTCCCCGGCGCCCATGTGGCCATCTCGGTCCTGGGGGTCGTTCAGGAGAACCTCACCGCCAACGCCCGGGGCCAACTCGAGGCCGTGGTGTCACCCCTGGCCGAACTGACCATTACCGCGAACGGGATCACCCCCATGACGCGGTCCATCTTCCTGGACTACGCCCCGGTGCGGCGTCATGTGGAATTCAGTTTCACGGGACAGTGGCGCGAGAAAACCAAGAGCGGCATGCTGCCGGGGCAGGTTCCCTGGTGGGGCTTCGCCTTTGAACCCCTGCGCCAATCCCTTCAACATATTTACTGGAACATTATGCCGGAAGCCGGAAAATAGGAGTATCGCCCATGTCGCTTAACCGCCATCCCCCCATCAATCCGAAATTCCCTCATTTCATTCACGGGGGAGACTACAGTCCCGAACAATGGCCCGCCGAAGTATGGGATGAAGACATGCGCCTCATGGGGCTGGCCGGGTGCAACACCATGACGGTGGGCATTTTTTCATGGACGAAACTGGAACCGGAGGAAGGGCGTTATACCTTCGACTGGCTTGATCGCATCATGGATAAGCTGGCGGCGCAGAACCGGTTTGCCATCTTGGCCACCCCAAGTGCGGCGCAGCCGGCCTGGATGTCCCGCGCCTATCCTGAAATCCTCCGGACCCATATCGACCGCCGCGCCCCCCTGCACGGGTTCCGGGTGAACTATTGCCTCTCCTCTCCGATCTACCGAGCCAAATGTGCAGAGATGGCCACCCGGCTCGCAGACCGCTATAAGGATCATCCAGCCCTGTTGCTCTGGCACGCCTCCAATGAGTATCACGGCTACTGCTACTGCGAACTCTGCAAGGCCGCCTTCCGCGAGTGGCTGAAAAAGAAATACACGACCCTCGAGCGGTTGAACGAGGCCTGGTGGACGGCCTTCTGGAGCCACACCTATACCGACTGGGATCAGATCGATGCGCCGGGCTGGTGGACCGGCGAACGCGGCCTGGGCGAAATCAGCATTCATGGACTGACCCTTGACTGGCGGCGGTTCATGACGGACCACACCATCGACTTCATGCTCAACGAAATGCGACCCCTGCGCCAACTGACACCCGGAGTCCCCGTGACCACCAATATGATGGGCACCTATGTCGACCTGGATTGCTGGAAAATGGCACCCCACATGGATCTGGTCGCCTGGGATAGCTATCCCCTCTACCATGATCGCGCGAACATGCTGGAGCAGGCCGTCAGCACCTCCTTTCAACATGACCTGAACCGTTCGCTCAAAGGAGGCAAACCGTTCCTGCTGATGGAAAGCACCCCGAGCGTGGCAAACTGGTGGCCGGTGGGAAAACTCAAACGGCCCGGCGTGCACCGGATGGCCTCACTTCAGGCGGTGGCTCATGGCGCTGATTCCGTCCAGTATTTCCAATGGCGTCAAAGCCGGGGCTGCGGCGAAAAATTCCACGGCTCCGTTGTGGAGGTGTCAGGACAGGAAAAGACCCACGCCTTCGCCGATGTCGCCGATGTGGGGCACCTGCTCTCCCAACTCGATCCGGTGATCGGCACCGTGACCCCGGAGCAAGTGGCGGTGATCTATGACTGGGAAGTCCGCTGGGCCATTGACGGCAATGGCAGTCCCCGACACCAGCGCCGCGACTATGAGCTGACTTGCAACCAGCACTACCAGCCGTTCTGGCAGAGCGGGATCCCCGTTGCGGTGGTTGACAGCACGCATGATTTTTCAGGTTTCAAGCTGGTGGTCGCCCCCATGCTCTACCTTCTGCGCCCCGGCGTGGCGGAACGCCTCACGGCATTCGTGAAAGCGGGCGGCACCCTGGTGGTCACCTACTGGAGCGGCCTCTCGGATGAGAATGATCTCCTCCTTGAAGGCGGCCGGCCGGGCGGGCTCCGCTCCGTTCTGGGAGTGTGGGTCGAAGCGACGGACGGGCTTTACGACGACGAAAGCAACAGCGTGGTTCCTACGGCGGGCGCGCTCCCGGGCCTGACCGGTCCCTATAAGGCAGAGTTGTTCTGCGATATGGTTCACGCCGAGGGGGCTGAGGTGGTGGCCACTTACGGCAAGGATTTCTACGCCGGCCAGCCGGTGCTGACGGTCAATCGTTTCGGAAAAGGCAGTGCCTGGTATATTGGCGCCCGGACCGAACCGGCCTTTCTCAAGGACTTCTACGCGGGCCTGATCAGCCAACTCGGCCTGCGCCGGGTGCTGGAGGCCGATCTCCCGGAAGGCGTGACCGCCCAGTTAAGAACCGACGGGGCCACTGACTTCCTGTTCCTGATCAATTTCACGCCATCGGTGCAGACTGTCACGCTCCATGAAAAAGGCTTGCAGGATTTCCTCACCGGCACCCCCGTGAAAGGCTCCCTTCAATTGGCCAGCCATGGAACGGCGATTCTAAAACGACCGGCCTCATTCTAGCCGCATGCAGACGGCTCGCCCTACCTGTTTAAAATCGGGTGTTTCTGCGTTTGGGTAGGGCGAACCGTCCCGGTGAGCCGCTGTGGCAACTGAGCGGTCCACACCGGGTTCAGATATCCAACCGCCATAAGGCCATGGTCTCGGGCGGAGCGTTGAGCTCCAGCGAAGTGACGGGGCCGGCGGTTAACCATTGTCCGGCAAACAGGTCAAAGACCCGGACGGGCTCCCTGAACTGAACGCAACGCCGCTCTGCAAGCCCCGTATAGATACCCAGAAAACGATCGTTGGCATAAACCAGATCGCCGGGCGGAGTATAGGCATGGGCCCCGGCGCCCCTGACCAACCCATGGAGAATGGATTCGGGCAGAAGCGGGCCCGCATTGAAAATGGAGGTGAAGCCTGGCCGGCGGGTCAGCGCCAAAGCGGGCCTCGATACATCACTCCAATCGGCCACCACCTCGTCAGCGGCCTCCGGACGCAGCCCCAGTCGCGGGGCCGCCGCGAAAGACTCCGGCGGGGGGTAATATTTCATGCGGGCCGTGTAGTCCTCTCGCCGGACGCCCGTCCCGTACTCCAGAGCGGCCGGCCAGGTCGCAGCCCCAGCCCGTGTTCTGAAGGTCCAATCACCGGAAGCCAACGGCAACCACTCCACCTCAAAACCCGTCAACTCTTTCACGCCCGACAATGTCGGACCGTTATCACCCAGCAAGCCGGGCCACAACGTCCAAATGGCAGCACAACCCGTCGCACCTAACTTCTGATGCAAGCGCTGGCGCAACGCCGTATTGACCCGGAATAGGTTTACAAAATACACCATCCGGGCCTCGGGCCAGTCGTAATCCAGAAAATCGTTCAAGGTGATCTGGGTCCAGGGCATTCCGGTGCGAAGCAGATGCCATTGTTTCTGCACCCCGAACAACGGTACGGTCATCGGCGTATTCGGCGTGGTCCAGCGGAGGCTCTCCTCATCAACCACCACCAGGCACTCCGGCCGCCCGGCCTGTCTTAATTCCATGTTTTCGTGCGTGATGACCTGGAGGCGCGCCAACGTGTCACGCAGCGCCGGATGCTTGAAGGCTCCGCCAAAAAGGTCAACCCAGGATTGATCCTGACCCGCCGCCAGCGAGGTTGCAAAATCCCGTTTCATCAGTTCCACCGCTTCGGAAGCGGTGCGCGGCACCCGGATAAAGGACTGCCACCCATAACTGTCATCAGCCAGCTTGATATCGGTGGAGTTAATGTAAAGTTTGCCGTGGCGGGTCATGGAGCCGGGCAGGGTCTGTGAACTATTCACTCCGCCGACGCCCCGGTTGGTGTAGTCATAAGGACTGGCCAGGAAATCAACATCGTCGGAATTCAGCACGCGCTGCAGGGCCAAATGCCCATTGCGAACCGGCCCAGGGAAATTGGTCTGGGTCCACCAATATCCATAAAACCCGCCCACCAGCCGACGCTCCGGCGTCGCCTTGCGGGCCGCACGGCATAGATCCAGAAAGGCGTCCGCTTGCGCATCCGATAAAGCCGCCGCAAAATCAGCCGCCGGTCCGTGATGGCGCGGATCCAATAACGGGGCGGCCTCCCGCGCCGGACGTTGCTCCGGTAGGGGCATCGGAATGGAGTTAAAGTCACGTACAGGTTGACGCCAGGCGGCGGCCAAGGCGGCAGGAGTGAGATAGCGCCGGCGTAACCATTCCCGGAAATAGTTACCCATGGGCTCACTGTAGTCAAAGAGGACGTCGTCCGTATAATTTCCCCAATTAAACCACTCATACGACAACCCCGCGCAGAGATAATATCCGACAAAACGGTCCGGGAAGGCCTCGTCAAGGTGGCGTAGCAGACGGGTCAAGGCTTCGATGGCTTCTGATTTCCAGACCGCTGATGCAAAGGAGTGCAGACAGGGAGACTGCTGGTGATGCCGGTCGAAGTTGTCCAGATTCGGATCAGGCTGGTCGTCCACGGCGGCATAGCGAGGAATGTCCGGGTGTTGTCCGATGATCTCACCGGACATCCGTGAACGGGCCAGGGCCCGTTCACCCGGATGAGCCAGCTCCCACCACTTGAGTTCGGCACCGTCCAACCAGAGCAGCGGAAATAATTTCGCGCGGGGACTGGCGGCACAAAATGCGCCTACGATCTCATCAGTTTCGCGATAATCATATCGCCCCGGCCCGACCCAGCCCAGAGGCAGAGAAAGCCGGAACACTTCAATACCGGCCGCGACAAACTCCGCGAGATGCTCGCGATAGGTATAGGCCATCACGCCTTCAAACGGTCTCCCACCCACTGTCGGGCGGGGCGTATCGTGTAGAGATTCCAGTACCGAAATCATCTAATGAAATAGACAGAGCCCTTGATCAGCCCACCGAAGTTTTCAGGCAGGGCGGGGC